>CADEDX010000153.1 GCA_902826195.1 uncultured Bradyrhizobium sp.
AATCCTTCCGCAAAAGACACCGCCGTGTCCAGCCCCCTGCCGCTGCCCAGCGCGACCACCGCCGGCCGGCTGCGGGACAGCAGCGCATGCGCGGCGTTGCGGGTCGATTCGACACTGACCGCGTCGATACGGGCGACCAGTTCTTCCACCGTCTGCGGCCGGCCATAGGCCAGGACGTGCCGTGCCAGCTGTTCGGCGCGCGAGGAGCAGCTTTCCAGCGCCATCAGAAGGCCTGCCTTCATCTGCGCCTTGGCGCGGGCGATCTCGGCTTCGGTCAGGGTTTCCACGGCGTCGTTGATGACGTCGACGATCACTTCCATCATCTCCGGCGCGTCGTCCGGATCGGTGCCGGTATAGAGGCCGAAAAAGCCGGTGTCGGAATACGGCGCGTGAAACGTGTAGATGGAGTAGCACAGGCCGCGCTTCTCACGCACTTCCTGGAACAGCCGCGACGACATCCCGCCGCCCAGCGTGTTGGTGAATACCTGCAGCGAGAACAGCGACAGGTCGGTCTGCGGCACGCCTTCGAGCGCCAGCGTCAGATGCGCCTGTTCGAGATCGCGGTGCACCACGCGCGAGCCGCCCTTGCCGAACATCGCAGGCTTCGGCTTCGGCGCCGGCGTGGCGTCGAAGCTGACAAATCGCTGCGCCGCTTCCTCGACCACGCGCTGGTGGTCGACCGCGCCGGCAGCGGCCACCACCATGTCGGGGCCGCGGTAATGCGTCGAGAGATAGCCGCGTAGCATGTCGCGATCGAAATCCTTCAGCGTGTTGGCCGTGCCGAGCAGCGAACGGCCCATCGGCTGGTCGGGAAAACACAGCTCATTGAGGTGCTCGAACACGACGTCGTCGGGGGTGTCCTGCGCCGCGCCGATTTCCTGCACGATGACGCTCTTCTCGCGCTCCAGTTCGTCAGGCACAAAGGACGGGTTGGCCAGGATGTCGGACAGCACGTCGAGCGCCAGCGGCACGTCGGCCTTCATCACCCGCGCATAATAGGCGGTGGTCTCGGTCGAGGTGCCGGCGTTGAGATCGCCGCCGACCGCCTCGATTTCCTCGACGATTTCGCGCGAGGAACGGCGCGTCGTGCCCTTGAAGGCCATGTGTTCGAGCAAATGCGAGATGCCGTGCTCGTTCGGCTTCTCGTCGCGGCCGCCGACGCCGGCCCAGACACCGAGCGCCGCCGTTTCCAGATGCGGCATGCTGTCGGTGACGACGGTCAGTCCGGATGGCAGCTTGGTAACGTCAACGGTCATCCGGCTACTCCCTGCTTCGCGGCACGGCTCACCGAGCGCACGAATCGCTCCACGTCGGCTGCATCGTTTTTCATTACCGTGATGTGTTCGGATTTGGTCATGAGTCCTTCGAGCCAGGGCGGCAGTTGCGGCCGCATGCCACAGGCGGCTTCCACCGCATCGGGGAATTTCGCGGGATGCGCGGTCGACAGCACGATGTTGGGAATTGTCGAATCCGGGGTGTCGCGGTCGGCCACCGCCAGAGCTACTGCGGTGTGGGGATCGACGAGATCGCCAGCCTCGCGCCAGGCGGCGCGGATCGCGGCCGACGTCTCGGTTTCGTCGGCGCGGCCGGCGTCGAACTCCTCGCGGATCGCGGCCAGCATGGCGTCCGGCAGAACGAAGCGCCCGGACTGCTTCAGCGAGTCCATCAGCCGGCGAACACTGGCGGCGTCGCGGTGGCTCGCCTCGAACAGCAGCCGCTCGAAATTCGAGGAGATCTGGATGTCCATCGAAGGCGACGCGGAGGCGTGAACTTCCTTCACCTCGTAGATGCCGGTCTTGAGCGTACGCGGCAGGATGTCGTTGATGTTGGAGGCGATGCGCAGCCAGCGCACCGGCAGCCCCATTTTCTTGGCGACATAGCCCGCAAAAATGTCGCCGAAATTGCCGGTCGGCACGGTGAAATCCACGGCGCGCGCCGGCGCGCCGAGCGCCACCGCCGAGGTGAAATAGTAAACCACCTGCGCCACGATCCGCGCCCAGTTGATCGAGTTGACGCCGGATAGCGCGACAGCGTCGCGAAAGCCGTGGTTGTTGAACATCGCCTTCACGAGCGCCTGGCAGTCGTCGAACGTGCCCTCGATCGCCAGCGCATGCACGTTCGACGCGCCCGCCGTCGTCATCATCCGCCGCTGTACGTCGGAGATCCGCCCGTTCGGAAACAGCACAATCAGATCGACATTGTTCAGACCCGCGAACGCATCGACCGCAGCGCCGCCGGTATCGCCCGAGGTCGCGACCACGATGGTGGTGCGCTGGTTGCGCTTCGCCAGCACGTGATCCATCAGCCGCGAGATCAGCTGCATCGCGACGTCCTTGAACGCCAGCGTCGGGCCGTGAAACAGCTCCAGCACGAATTGGTTGGGCGCGATCTGGTCGAGCGGCACCACCGCGGGGTGGCGGAAGGTGGCATAGGCTTCGTTCGCCATGCGGCCGAGATCGGCATCGGAAATTTCACCGGCGGCGAACGGCTTGATCACGTCGACGGCGACTTCCCAATAGGGACGGCCGAAAAATCCGGCGATGGTGTCGGCAGACAGCTGCGGCCAGACTTCGGGTACGTAGAGACCGCCGTCGCGGGCGAGCCCGGTCAGCATCACGTCGCAGAAACCCAGGACCGGGGCCTCCCCCCGCGTCGAAATATAGCGCGTCAAACCACCCTCCAAAGGCGCAAGCCTTATGCCAAGCCTTTGATATCGATCATGAATTCATTTCGCCACGGGCGAAGCCAAGGGCCACCATAAAGCGTTTGGGGCGAAGGGGAAATGGCGCGGGGAGAAAAAGAAAGCGCGTCGAGCGCTCGCCCAGACGTCCCGCTAGCCGTAGCGAAACGCCTCGACCGGATCGAGCCGGGCGGCCCGCCACGACGGATACAGGGTCGCCAGGAACGACAGCGTCAGCGCCATGAGCACCACGGCGGCGGTCTCGCCGACATCGATCTCCGCCGGCAGCTTCGACAGGAAATAGAGCTTTGGCGGAAACAGCTCGGTATTGGTGACCCAGGACAGGAACTGCCGGATCGATTCGATATTCACGCAAACCAGCATACCGACCAGAAGCCCGGTCAGCGTGCCGACCACCCCGATCGCAGCGCCTGCGATCAGGAACACCCGCATGATCGACCCGCGCGAGGCGCCGACGGTGCGCAGGATGGCGATGTCGCTGCCCTTGTCCTTCACCAGCATGATGAGACCCGAAACGATGTTCAGTGCCGCGACCAGCACGATCAGCGTCAGGATCAGGAACATCACGTTGCGCTCGACCTGAAGGGCGGCGAAAAATGCCGAGGTGCGCCGCCGCCAGTCGACCAGGAACACCGGCCGCGCGGCAGCGTCGGCCACGGACTTGCGAAAATCGTCGACCCGGTCCGGCCTGGCTTCAAGGAAGATCTCGATCGCGCTGACGTCGTCTGTGCGGTTGAAATAGGCCTGCGCTTCGGCGAGCGGCAGGAAGACCATCACGGAATCATATTCCGACATATCGGTCGAGAACACCGCCGCGACCTTGAAAGGCTTCATGCGCGGCACAATCCCCTTTGACGCCGTGTTTTCGCCGGGCGCGACCAGCGTGATGGGGTCGCCGGCGACCAAGCCCAGTTGCTCGGCAAGCCGGCGGCCGATGGCGACGCCCTGACCCTGCTCGAAAGCCGCCAGCGACCCGCTCTTGATATTGCTGGCGACCGAGGCGAGCTTGTTGAGATCGTCGGCGCGAATGCCGCGGATGAGCACGCCGGAAGCCGTTTGCGCCGAGGAGGCCAGCGCAGGACCATCCATCACGGGAACGACGAGCTTGACGCCCGGCACCTGGCCGATGCGCGCCGTGACGTCGCGCCAGTCGGTCAGGGCCGACTCCAGCGGCTGCACCGCGAGATGGCCGTTCATGCCGACGATCTTGTCGATCAATTCCTTGCGAAAGCCGTTCATCACGGCCATCACGATGATCAGCGTGGCGACGCCGAGCATGATGCCGAGGAACGAGAAGCCGGCGATGACGGAGATGAACCCTTCCTTGCGCCGCGCCCGCAAATAGCGTCCGGATAATAGCCATTCGAACGCCGAAAACGGCAGGGGGCGGGTGACATTTTCCATTGCGCCACTCTAGCGGGTTTTTGCTCCGATAGGTGCACTCGTCCGAACGAACAATTTTCATCCACCGCCATATTCCCGCCACGCGGGATCGATTGCCGCGAAATATCGCGCGCGCCAGAAAGAGCTTGGCAATCGCCAATGGCAGCGCGCGGCTCTGCCGTCACACGCGCCGGACTGTGCACGCCTGCGGGCGGCGCCGGAGAGTCTTCCGCTTTTTCCCGGCATCTTCCGACCACGGCTCACGGCGGACCTCGGCTAGCCGGTCTGCGAGCCATCCAGCGTCTTGAGATATTTGAGACCTTCGATGACCAGCAGCTCGATCTCGTGGGCTCCTGCCTTCCAACGCTCGCAGATAAACTGGCGCAGCTTTTCGCGGCGCTGGTCATTCTCATCGATGCCGCGGTGGATCAGGAGGTAGACGCCCCACGCGCGGGCGCAGGCGATCTCAACGATAGTCTTGTCAGCCATCCCGCACTCCTACATCGGCCAGCGAGAGCGCATATTGCCATTTTTTCCCAGAATCCTCACAGGTGCTTGCGGATAATCCGTGGGGTGCGCCGCACCATCGTGCGCCGCCACAGAAACAGAAGAGCGCTGAAATCATCCACCGCCATTTTACTTGATGCGCACCGGAACAAACCTACCCCGGCCCGCTTGTGCAAGAAGTCGCAATCGCGCGAACGGGAGGACATTTGATGAGACGCATCGCCCTGATTGGAGCTGCATTGATTGCTTCGCTGACCATGACCGTATCCGCTTCGGCCAGGCTGGGCATGGCCCCGGTGGCCGCAGAGAACGACTCCGTGGTCCAGGTCAGGCATGGGCGCGGTCACGGCCATGGACACATGCACCGCGGACGCGGCCACCACTACGGGTGGTACCGAGGCCGCGGTCATCACAGGCATCGTCACTAACGATAAGTCATTACCGATAAGTAGTTTTCGCTGGATTCGCGTTCGCCACCCCATTGCCCGGGCAAACGCGAATGACAGCGATGCGGACAGGTCGCGCCATCCGGCGCGGCCGGTTCAGCGGGCAGCGAACGCCTAAGCGTTCAGCCGAGCTCCATCTCCACCGCAATCCTGATCAGGTCCGAATGGTTCTTGGCGCCGAGCTTCTGCTTGAGCAGCGAGGTGGTGTTGGCGACCGTCTTGTAGGAAATCTCCAGCGCATCGGCCACTTCGACGATCTTGTCGCCGCGGCCGAGCAGCCGCAGGATCTCCAGTTCGCGCGCCGTCATCTGCGATGCCGGATTGGCCTTGATCGACGCGCCTGAGAACGTCACCGCCTCCGCCAATTGCGGCGAGATGAAGTTGTCGCCGGCCGCCACCTTGCGCACGGCCTTCACGAGCATCCTGGGATCGTCGCCCTTCGAGACATAGCCCTGCGCACCCATCTCGATGGCGCGAACCACGAATGCCGGATCGTCGTTCATGCTGAACATGACGATGCGGGCATCCGGATCGTCCTTGCGGATACGCCGCATCAGTTCGAAACCGGATACATCCGGAAGCTTGATGTCGATCACCGTGACGTCGGGACGCCGCGCTACATAGGCACGGTGGCCGGATTTGGCGTCGGTCGCCTCTTCGATACGCACTGTATTGTCTGACGCAAACAGCGACCGGCAACCCGACAGGACCACCGGATGGTCGTCGACGATCAACACCTTCGTTGCCGATCTGGTAATATTCTGCATTCACCCTACCCCTTCGGGATTAAATAGGCCGTTGGCGATTTTTTAAAAGAGAAATCTTGGGTTGCGAGGGGCGATGTTGAATCAAATATGGGAAAGGCTTTCTCTTCGCGCGCGACTGCTGCTGCCGCTCGGGCTGGTGTTCGCTGTCGCGCTGCTGGCGGGAGCTATCTCGCTGCAGATCTTCGCCACGGCGCAACTTATGGAGGAAACCGAACCAGCCGCACGCTCGGCCAAGGCCGTCGCGGCTGCGCTCAACGGCGCGCTTGAAGTCTCACTTAATCCGCAAGCGACACTGGACGCGTTCGTAACTTCGCTCGGGACTTCCAACGGAATCCGCTTTCGACGCGCGGGCAGCATCTCCGATGATCGCCCGCATGAGGTGCAGACCCCCTTGGACACAGTGCCTGAATGGTTTGTCCGCCTGCTCATCCTGCCCGAATTCAAAACCGCTTTCTCCGTCGCCATCGCTGGAAAGCAGGTCGGCGACATCGTGGTTGCGCCCGACATGTCGGCTGACGTCTACGAGAAGTGGATCGGATTTCTCGCGATCGCCTGCTCGGCATTGAGCCTGATGCTGCTGACCGGGGCCATTGCCCATTTCACCGCGCGCTCTGCCCTGCAGCCGCTGCAAAACCTGGGCGACGGCCTGACGCGCATACGGTCGGGCGAATACGAACAGCCGATTGCTCCCTCCGGCCCGCCGGAGATCCGCAAGAGCGCACAGCAAGCCAACGAACTCGCCCGCACCCTCAATCGCCTCAGTCAAGACAACCGGAGGTTGCTACGACAAATTGTGTCGTTGCAGGACGACGAGCGGCAGGACATGGCGCGCGAACTGCATGACGAACTCGGCCCGTTGCTGTTCGGTATCCGCGCCAACACGGTGGCGCTGCTGGAATCTATTCCGTCCGGCCAGGCGAAGTCGAAGGGCGCGGCAGAGGACATCCTGCAGTCGGTCGAAACGTTGCAGCAGGCGAACCGCCGCATCCTCGACCGGCTGCGGCCGCTCTACATCCAGGAGCTCGGCCTGGAGCGCAGCATCCAGACGCTGCTGCAGAACGCGAGGAAGCAGGCCCCTCACCTCGAAGTCACCTCGCAGATCGACGACGGGCTGAACGGGGTCGACGGTCTGCTGTCACAGACCGTCTATCGCGTGATTCAGGAGGCGGTGACCAACGTGCTTCGTCATGCCAACGCATCGACGGTGCGCGTTTTGGCAGAGATAAACGACCGCGAAGTGCTGGTAGAAATATCCGATGACGGCATCGGCTTCGCGGCGGATCCGATTTTCGGGCGGGGATTGACGGGAATGCTGGAGCGGGTGAGGGCCCTGAGCGGAACGCTCAAACTGCGACGCGAGGGAGGCCGCACGTGCGTACGTTGCCAGCTTCCGCTGAGCGATGCCGCCGCGCCTGCGCGAGCGGTGGAAGACGACCGCGGTCAGTCCGCCTGATCCGCAGCGCCGATGGTCGGCTCGGGCGATATTTGTCCCACGGGCGCGCAGGAGGTGTGCTGGATCTTGCCGCCGGGCGTAAAGGTGAACGCGATGCGGACCGGCTTGCCGTCGTGGCTCAGATAATCGAGGACGACGCTTCCGGCGGCCGGCGTGATTTCCTCCAGCCCGAAGGCAGCCGGGGCGAGCGCTTTTAGCCGCGGCCGCCAGTAGGATTCGAGTTCGGCGCGGCCCTGGCTGACCTCGGCCTCTCCGCACTGGCATTCGAGCTTCGCATCGTCTGCATAGAGGTCGAGCAAAGCCGTCAGATCGCGATTCCGGCAGGCGTCGAGCCAGTCGACCACCACGGCAACCTGATCGAAATCGTCGGCCATACCCACAAGATACTTCGCCCCACGCACTACGTCGGCTGGCGAAGTAAGGCGATCGTCTTGAATGGACACTGAACGACCTGTTGCCCGGTAAGCAGGTTGGAACTGCAACGGATTGTGTGGAACAAAGGTTCCGACAACCATCCGGTTGAATACGGGGAATGGCCTTGAAACTCAGGCGCTGCGCTGCCCGCGCCACCACACAGCGAAGGCAATGACAACCGCAAACGCCAGCGTAAACCAGGTGATGGCGTATTGCAGGTGATCGTCTTTCAGGTGCACGGAGAGCGGACCGGGCTTTGGAATGCCGCTCTCAGGCGCCGGTGTTTCCAGATCGATGTAGAACGGCGCAACGGCCTTGCGGGCCTCGCCCCAGCCCAGCGCGCGCGCCATCGCGAGATGATCGCGGGTGAACCAGAGCCGCTTGGCCGTGTTCTCCGGCGGCGTCAGCGTGCCGGCGCTTTCCGGAAACCGGAGATAGCCGGTGAGCTCGACAGGGTCGCCCGTGATCAGCCGGCCTGCGGCGCGATCCTGCTGGCCACGATCCTGCATCGTGTTCTGGATGAAACCGGTGTTGATCACGACGGTGTTGCCATCGGCGAGTTGCGCCGGCAGGAACGCCCAAGTGCCCGGGCCGGAGACGTCGACGCGGACGGCAGAACCCGCGCTGTACACCATCGCGTCCGGCACCGGCGCGTAGGTCGCGGTGAAGCTGACGCGGCGGAATTCGTCCTTGGCCGGCGTCAGCGAGGTCCATTGCGACGGCGACGGCAGCACCTCGGGTGCAGCCGCAAGCCGCTCGTTCAGCATCGCGATCAGCGCGTGCTTCTCGACCCGGCGCTGCAATTGCCAGACCCCGAGGCCGGTGAAGGCCATCACCATCAGCAGCGTGAAGATGGCGAAGCCGGTCACCGCCGGCCGCCGCGACGGGAGGCCGCTCATTTCGGCTCGCGGTCGATCAGCCGGCCGGGCGCCGCCTTGTGGTGAAACTGCAGCGCGATCAGGAGCGATTTCATCGAGCGCAGCGGCAGCAGCGTGGTGACCACAATCAGCGGCAGCCAAAGCGCCGCATGCAGCCAGAACGGCGGCTGATACTTGACCTCGACGATCAGCGCCGCTGTGACGACGATGGCGCCCGCCAGCATGATGATGAAGATCGCAGGCCCGTCGCCGGCGTCGATGAAGGCATAGTCGAGCCCGCACGCTTCGCAGTTCGGCCGCAGGTCGAGGAAGCCTGCATAGAGCTTGCCCTTGCCGCAACGCGGACAACGGCAGGCGATGCCGCGCAGCGCGCTCTGGGTGACGGTGGGTTGCGTCTGGTCTGTCATGCTCTGCCCTTCCCCTCTCCCCTTGTGGGAGAGGGTGGATCGAATGAGCGGAAGCTCATTCGAGACGGGTGAGGGGTTTGCCTCTGGTAGTCTTGCTCGTCGAGAGAAACCCTCACCCGGCGGACTGCGTCCGCCACCTTCTCCCACAAGGGGAGAAGGAAGAAAAAGCAAAAAGGGGCGGACCTTCCGGCCGCCCCCTTGTAGCCCGTCAATTCCGTATCAGTGCCCGCCGGCCGCAGCCCCCGCGCCGCGGAACCAGACATAGATGCAGACGAACAGGAACAGCCACACCACGTCGACGAAGTGCCAGTACCAGGCGGCGAACTCGAAGCCGAGGTGCTGCTTGGAGGTGAAGTGGCCGGCATAGGTGCGCAGCAGGCAGACCAGCAGGAACACGGTGCCGACCAGCACGTGGAAACCGTGGAAGCCGGTCGCCATGAAGAAGGTCGCGCCGTAGACGTTGCCGGAGAATGCGAACGTGGCATGGGCGTATTCATAGGCCTGCACGCAGGTGAAGGCGGCCCCCAGCAATACGGTGAGGATCAGGCCGTACTTCAGGCCCTGGCGGTCGTTCTCCAGCAGCGCATGGTGCGCCCAGGTGACCGTGGTGCCCGAGGTCAGCAGCAGCAGCGTGTTGAGGAGCGGCAGGTGCCAGGGGTCGAAGGTCTCGATGCCCTTCGGCGGCCAGGTGCCCGGCACGCTGCAGGCACCCATCGCCGTTCCCGGGCCGCAGCCGAACACGGCGTCGCGGGTGGCGTGGACGGCATCGGCGGGAAACAGCGCGGAATTGAAGAAGGCCCAGAACCAGGCGACGAAGAACATCACCTCGGAGGCGATGAACAGGATCATGCCGTAGCGGTGGCTGATCTGCACCACGCGGGTGTGGTCGCCCTTGTACTGGGCTTCGCGGATCACGTCGCCCCACCAGCTCGCCATGGTGTAGAGCACGCCGACGGTGCCGATGCCGAAGATGATCGGAGCAGCGGCGGTCATGTGATGCATCCAGGTGATCGCGCCCACCGCCATGACGAAGGCCGAGATCGAGCCGACCACCGGCCACGGGCTCGGATCGACGAGGTGATAGTCGTGGTGCTTCGCGTGCGCCGTAGCCATTGCGGTCTCTCCGTTTCATGTGCCGTTCCCGTCGGCACATATTCGTCTCAAATCTCGAAGCCGAATTTCCGTCAGGAACGAAAATCGACGGTCAGTGGTTTCTCGTCACAAATTCCGCGTTACAGATTTCGCGTTACAGATTTCCCTTGCGCTTGTCGGCTTCGCCGGCCGCAAGCGGCTTCGGCGCGGTCTCGCGCACGGGGTAGAAGGTGTAGGACAGCGTGATGGTGTTCAGCCCGTCGTTCTCGCTGTCCTTGGCAAGCTGCGGATCGACGTAGAACACCACGGGCATCTCGCGCTTCTCGCCCGGGCCCATGACCTGTTCGTTGAAGCAGAAGCAGTTGATCTTCTGGAAATAGGCGCCGACGGTGAGCGGCGCGACGTTGTAGGCGGCGACGCCCGCGGTGGCGCGCGCGGCCTGGTTGGTCACGGTATAGAAGACGGTGACGACCTCGCCGATCCGGACCTCGATCTCGTTCTGCTCGGGCTCGAACTTCCAGGGCAGGCCGGGGCCCACATTGGCGTCGAACCGCACGAAAATCTTGCGCGCTAGCGGCGCGTCCGACGGCGCCGCGGTCGCGACCTGGGTGGTGCCGTTGAAGCCAGTGGCACGGCAGAACCAGTCGTAGAACGGCACAGCCGCATAGGCCGCGCCGACCATGAAGACCACGACGAATCCGCAGATCGAGGCGACCACCGCATCGCGCGTCAGCGTGCACGAAACGGCCTTGCCGCTCCCCGCCACGCCATCGCCAATGTGCGGTTCGTTTTCCATCTCAATCACATCGGCCGGACGAGAACGGCCGGCCCCTTGACCATCGTGACGGCGAAGAACAGCAGGACGAGGACGCCGAGCGCGAGCGCGATGGCGATCGAGCGCTGACGGCGGCTTCTTTTCTGCGCCTCGGTGAGGACGATTCCATCTGGCTTCCGATTCTCGTCCATGCGTTCGCCATGCGCCCCCTACCCGAAAAGCGGCACGGCCGCGCGAACGACGACCTCGAGCAAAAGCGTTGCAAAGAGCGCGAATAGATAAAGGATCGAGAACGCAAACAGCCGGCGCGTCGCACGCGCGGCCGGCTTGCCCTCGCGGCGGCGGTAGACCTCGATCGCCAGCCACATCATGCCGGCGCCGAGCACCAGCGAGACGACGCCGTAGACCGCGTCGAAATAGCCGAGCGGCCACGGCGCGACGGCGACCGCAACCAGCACGACGGTGTAGAGCAGGATCTGCAGCCGCGTCGCGTCGGGACCGGCAACGACCGGCAGCATCGGAACGCCGGCACGGGCATAGTCGTCGCTACGAAACAGCGCCAGCGCCCAGAAATGCGGCGGCGTCCAGAAGAAGATGATCAGGAACAGCAGCAGCGGCTCCATCGACATCGAGCCGGTGGCCGCCGCCCATGCCACCACCGGCGGCAGGGCGCCGGCGGCGCCGCCGATCACGATGTTCTGCGCGGTCCAGCGCTTCAGCCCCATGGTGTAGATCACCACGTAGAAGAAGATCGTGAACGCCAGCAGCGCGCCGGCCAGCAGATTGACGAGAATGCCGAGCGTCAGCACCGAGAAGAACGACAGGATCAGCCCGAACGCCATCGCCTCGCCCGAGGTGATGCGTCCGCGCGGGACCGGCCGGTTGGCGGTGCGCGACATCAGCGCGTCGATATCGGCCTCATAGGCCATGTTCATCGCGCCCGAGGCGCCCGCCCCGACCGCGATGCAGAGGATCGAGGTGAAGGCAATCACCGGATGAACATGGCCCGGGGCGATGAAGAACCCGACCAGGGCGGTGAAGATCACGAGCGACATCACCCGCGGCTTCAGCAGCGCGATATAGTCACCAACCTCCGCATCGGAAATCCGGGGAAGAGCATCGATGGCGTTGTGATCGACTACCGACAAGATGGATCTCGCTTGACTAGGAGCGGCGGCGCGCAAGGTTTGCGCGCCGCGAAGTGGCGTTTACTGGACGCGCGGCAGCACTTCGAACTGGTGGAAGGGCGGCGGCGACGGCAGCGTCCACTCCAGCGTGGTGGCGCCGGCGCCCCACGGATTGGCCTCGGCCACCCGCTTCTTCGCAAAGGCGTCGATGACGCCCCAGAGGAAGATCAGCACGCCAAACCCCGAAATGTAGGAGCCGAAAGACGACACCAGGTTCCAACCGGCGAACGCATCCGGATAGTCGATGTAGCGGCGCGGCATGCCGGAGAGACCGAGGAAGTGCTGCGGAAAGAACACCAGATTCACGCCGATGAAGGTGATCCAGAAGTGCAGCTTGCCGATGAACTCCGAGTACATGTAGCCCGACATCTTCGGGAACCAGTAGTACCAGCCGGCGAAGATCGCGAACACCGCGCCGAGCGACAGCACATAGTGGAAGTGCGCGACGACGTAGTAGGTTTCCTGCAGCACGCGGTCGACGCCGGCGTTCGCCAGCACGACGCCGGTGACGCCGCCGACCGTGAACAGGAAGATGAAGCCCACCGCCCACAGCATCGGGGTGCGGAATTCGATCGAACCGCCCCACATCGTGGCGATCCAGGAGAAGATCTTCACGCCGGTCGGCACCGCGAT
>CADEDX010000154.1 GCA_902826195.1 uncultured Bradyrhizobium sp.
GAAGGCGACTGTTGCGGCGAGCAGCCAGCACGTTGCCAGCAGAACGTCCCGCCAGATGATGCCGGCAAAGGCAAAAGCCGGCGGCGTCATCGCCAGCAGCGGCAGCAGCAGCGCGACGGTCTTGCCGCGGGAAGCGAGCGCAAGCGACAGCACGCCAAAGCCCGCCCAGTAGGTCGTCGCAATCAGAAGGAACATGCTGCCGGCGCCGGGATCGATCGGATCGATCAGGCCCCACAGCCAGACCATGACCGGCGACTGCCAGTCACCCATCGTGCCCTTGGCGATGTCCTCGTACACGAACTTGGCGTCGTAGGTCATCACGCCGGGATAGAAGATCAGCAGCGTCAGGCCGAAGCCCGCGGCGAGCAGCACGGCGACGGAGATCATCAGGGCGCGCGGCTGTAACGGTGGCCGGTCAGTCCGCGACGGCATAAATGTCTCCGGAATTCGCCGTCTGCGGCAGCTCAGTCAGCCAACGGGCGACGTCCCGCGCACTCATCCCGTCGCCGATCAGCGCCTGGCTTTCGCCAAGCGCGGCGTTGAAGCGCGCGTAGCCCAATGCCGCACATCGCTCGATGCAGGCAAGCCCGACGTCGCGCTGGATGGTGGTGAACTCAAACGACAACCCAGGCACCGCTCGCGACAGGCCCGACAAGGCCTCCGCCTCAAAGCCTTCGACATCGAGTTTGATGAAGACGGGAACGCCGTGCCTGGCGACCAAGGCATCCAGCGTGGTGACTTCGATCTCGGCGGTCTCGCTCCAGCGCTGGGTTTCCCAGCCCGGCGCGCCATCGGCGGCTTTGACGAAAGCCTGAGAGATCGACGACACCGTGGGGTTATCGACGTTGATCAGCATGCGCGCCCTGCCCGGCTCGCGGCCGACAGCCTGCGCCTCGATTGTCACCGATTTGCTGCGGCCATAGAGCAGCCGGAGCGCCCGCACCATGGCCGGCTGCGGCTCAACCGCGATGACGCGCGCGCCGATCCGCTGGAACGAGGCGACGCGATCGCCGACATGCGCGCCGACGTCGAATACGAGATCGCCGGGTTTTACAAACTGGCGATAGAGCCGGTCCATCGCCGCCGCCCGCTTCCGGTCTCCGTAATAAATGCGAAATGACCGGATGGTGGCTCGCGCGGTCCTGATGGCGCCGATCATCGGCTAGACCGAGTTCGTCAGAGGCGGCCGGCTCTCCGACGTGATCGCGGGCAGCGCCAGTTCAAGAAGATCCTCGGGAATGTCAGTCTCCTCGGGAATCCGGCCGATGCCGATGCGGGCCGCCAGTTCGCCGATCGCGGGCCATGCGGTTACCATCGCAAACGGGACCGACAAAGCCGGTCCGCCGGCAAGCAGCAGCACATACGGCAGCGCCCATGGCTGGCTCGCGAGCACGAGGCCCAGCGACGCGCATCCCAGCACTGTCTGCGGCCAGAGGTCCTGCAACGCCAGGCTCAACGGCACCGCATGGTCGTCGCGAACCTGGCCTATCCAGTGGATCTCCCGGTTGAACAGCAGGCCGAACAGGAAGATCGTGTGACTGATCCAGAGAATAGGAACCAGGATGATGGAGTAGACCGTCTCAATAACGAGATTGAACGTGAACCGGCCCGCGCCGCCGAATGCGTGGCGTTCCTGCCGCGACAGCAGGACGTCGAGCGCGCCCGCGATCTTCGGCGAGAACCACATCCCGAGCACCCAGATCAGCAACGCGCCGCCGACATCGCCGCGCATGATGTTGGCAGGATCATCGCAGGTGACGAGCGCGATCGTGGCGAGCACGAGCAGCCCGATCCAGGCCGGCGAGCCGATGAACATCAGGATCGCAAGCACGAGCTGATAGCGGCTGACCGGCCGGAGTTTTGGCAGCAACAGAAACCGCCAATACTGCATGTTGCCCTGGCACCAGCGCAAATCGCGGCGCATGAACTCCAGCAGCGTCGGCGGATTTTCCTCCCAGCCGAGATCTTCGCGCGGCAGGACACGCACATGATAGCCGGCCGCGCGCATCAGCGCCGCCTCGATCTGGTCGTGACTGAGGATGTGCCGCTCCGCCTCGCCGCTCCCGGACAACACCGGCAGTTGGCAGTGCTTCATGAACGGCTCGAGCCGCAGGATGGCGTTGTGCCCCCAGTAAGGGCCGCAATCGGACTGCCACCACGCGCTTCCGATGGTGTAGGAGCGCATGCCGTGACGCATGCCGAACTGGAAAATCCGGGCGAACAGGCTCGTCGACGGCAGCCCCACTACCAGGCCCTGCAAAATGCCGAGCCTGACATCGACTTGCATGATCCGCACCAGGCGAAGGATGGCGTCCGCCGACATGAAACTGTCGGCATCGAGCGTGACGGCGAATTCGTGGCGGCTGCCCCAGCGTTCGCAAAACTCGCGGACATTGCCGGCCTTGAAGCCGGTATTCACCGTGCGGCGCCGGTAGTCGATCGCGATCCGGTCGCGCCAGCGGTCAATCAGTTCAGCAAACAGCGCTTCTTCATTCGCCGCAAGATGGGCATCGCTGGTATCGCTGAGGAGGTAGAGATGAAACCGCTCGCCATAGCCGGAAGCATGGACGCCCTCGAGCATCGTGTCGAGATTGCGGATGATACGCCGCGGCAGCTCGTTGCGCACGCAGAGCAGGATGGCGGTCGACGCCGTCACGGGCTGTTCATCGCCGATCATTCCGGCCGCAGGCAGAACCGCCGCGACCGGATCGGCGGAAAAGCGCATGATGATGAAACCGATCACGGCATTCGCGAACCCGGCGGCCATCCAGGGCAAGGTGATGGCAAACAGGATAAGCGCGGCGACGTCCAGCAGGCCAAACCCGCCGGGCGCCAACGCGACCGCGGCCAGCCATAGCGATCCCGCGATGGTGACCTGAAACAGGACGGCAAAAACCGCCCTCCTGGCGAACATAGAGATGTCAACGGATTCAGCTTGAATCATGGCGGGGGCGGGCTACCGGCAGCAGATAAGGTTACGGCTTCTCATTCGCCCACGGGCGGTGCAGAGTACTATCTATAACACGTCCTGCCGTCATGAATTCCAGTCCGAGATTGAAGAAAATGGCTGTCAGCGCCGGCGCTACGACGACCTCGGCTTTGTGGTATCGCGGTGCCAGACAGGTCGAACTGCGCGAGGAAATCATCCCGCCGCCCGGTGCCGGCGAACTGCGCGTCAAAACGCTCTATAGCGCCATCAGCCGCGGCACCGAATCGCTGGTGTATGGCGGCCGCATACCTCCGGGCGAATTCCAGCGGATGCGCGCGCCGTTCATGGCGGGCGATTTCCCGTTTCCGGTCAAATATGGCTATGCCGCCATCGGACAGATCGAGAACGGCAGCGATGCCCTGCGCGGAAAAACCGTGTTTGCGCTCTACCCGCACCAGACCGCGTTCAACATCCCTTCTGACGCGGTCGTTGTGCTCCCGGAGGACGTTCCGCCGTTGCGCGCGGTGCTGGCCGCCAACATGGAAACGGCGCTCAACGGGGTGTGGGATGCGGCGCCAGGACCGGCCGACCGCATCGCCGTGATTGGGGCCGGCGTGGTCGGCTCCCTCGTCGCCTATTTGTGCGGGCAGCTTCCAGGCACAGATGTCACGCTCGTCGACATCAACGCCCGCCGGGCGGATTTAGCCGGCCAGCTCGGGGTTGGCTTTGCGGATCCGGCAAACGCCAAAGCGGATTGCGATCTCGTCGTTCACGCCAGCGGATCGCCCGAGGGATTGCGGACAGCGCTCGAACTGGCCGGCGACGAAGCGACGGTCCTGGAGATGAGCTGGTATGGTGACACGCCGGTGACGGCGATGCTCGGCGGTCCGTTCCACAGCCGGAGGCTTCGGCTGATATCGAGCCAGGTCGGACGCATCGCACCATCGCATCGTCCGCGCTGGACGCACGGCCGCCGGCTTGCCGCCGCAATCGCGCTGCTGGGCGACCCCAGGCTCGATGCCTTGCTGGCGCCCGCGATTGCGTTTAGCGATCTGCCGGAGCGCTTGCCGAACATTCTCGACGCCGGCAGCGGAATACTCTGCCAACCCATCGCTTACCCTTAAGGAGCTGCCGTGTTTACCGTCGAAGTTCGCGATCACATCATGATCGCCCATTCTTTCAAGGGCGCGGTCTTTGGACCCGCACAGAAGATGCATGGCGCCACATTCGTGATCGATGCCGCCTTCATCGCCGAAACGCTCGACGACAATGCGATCGTGATCGATATCGGCCGCGCGCATGAGGCGCTCAAGGCGGTGCTGGGGCCGCTCAATTATCAAAATCTCGACGAAGTGACGGAATTCAAGGGCAAGAACACGACGACGGAGTTCCTGTCCAAATACATCTTCGACGGCCTGGCGAAGCCCGCACGCGCCGGCGAACTTGGCCGTCCCGGTCGCGAACTCAAGGCACTGCGCATCACGCTGTCCGAATCGCACGTCGCGCGCGCGCAGTACGAAGCGCCCTTGTGGTAAAGCGCGTCGTCTTCGCGGTGCCGGGCAGCCTCGATACGCCGACCGGCGGCTATGCGTATGACAAGAGGATCATGGCCGAACTCCGGCAACTGGGCTGGGACGTTCAATGTCTCGACATCGGCGACGGATTTCCTTCGCCTGACGAGACAACGCGATCCGTTGCGCGATCGCTGCTGTTGAAGATACCCGACGGCCAGCCGATCGTGATCGACGGCCTGGCATTGGGAGTATTGCCGGATATCGCGGCGGAAGCTGCAGGCCGCCATCCGTTGCTCGGACTGGTGCATCATCCGCTCGCGCTGGAATGGGGGCTGTCGGCCGAACGCGCCGATGCCTTGCGTCGAAGCGAGCGGGCAGCGCTTGCGTCGGTGCGCGCAGTCGTGGTGACCAGCCCTGCGACGGCAAAACTCGTCGCTTCCGGTTATGAAGTACCGGCCGAGCGCATCACCGTCGCCAGGCCCGGCAACGATCCAGCGCCGCGCGCGCGCGGGAGCCGGGACGGCACGCCGCATTTGCTGTCCGTTGCCGCCGTCACGCCCAGGAAGGGATTCGATGTGCTCGTTGCCGCGCTGGCGACATTGGCTGAAATTCCATGGCGGCTGACGATTGCCGGCGATCTTTCGCGCGATCCGGGCGAAGCGGCCAGCCTTCAGAGCAGCATATCGGAGCATAAGCTCTCGGGCCGCATCGCGGTGCTCGGCGAGGTGTCCTCCGAACGCCTCACGGCGCTCTATGACGAGGCGGACGTGTTCGTTCTCGCTTCCCGTTTCGAGGGATATGGCATGGCTTACAGCGAGGCACTGTCTCGCGGCCTGCCCGTGATCGGGACCAGGGCTGGAGCCATTCCCGATACGGTCCCGCCAGCGGCGGGCCTGCTGGTTTCCCCGGGAGACGCAGCTGAACTGAGCGCGGCTCTGCGCCAATTGATTGCTGACGCCGAGCTGCGGCGAAGGTTCGCGGACGGCGCGTGGGCATCGGCCGAGACGTTACCCACCTGGCGGCAGTCTGCGGCGATCTTCGCCGCCACACTGGAGAAGCTGTCATGAGCGGCTTCTCCGCTGAATGGCTGGCCTTGCGGGAAACCCATGATCTGCGGGCGCGCAATCCGGTGGTGCTCGCCGCGGTAGCCGATCGGTTCAGGTCGCGCGACGCCATCAACGTTGTCGATCTGGCCTGCGGTGCAGGCTCTACCGTCCGTGCAGTTGGCCCGCATCTGCCGACACGACAGCACTGGGATCTCGTCGACAACGATCCACATCTGCTGGCGTTGGCATGCAGCAGAAATGACGGCAGCGATGTCAGGCTGAATGCCGTGCCGCTCGATCTTGGCGGCAATTTCGAAGCGGTGCTCGACAGCACAAAGCACCTGGTTACGACCTCTGCACTGCTCGATCTGGTCTCCGAAACATGGTTGGATCGCCTTGTCCGCCACATCGCCTCGCGCGCGCTGCCGTTTTACGCAGCTTTGACTTACGACGGACGCACCAGCTTTTTCCCATCCGACCCGCTCGACGAAATCATCACGTCGGCGGTCAATGCCCACCAGCGTACCGACAAGGGCTTTGGAGCAGCGCTCGGCCCTTCGGCCGTATCCGAGGCCGCTTCCAGGTTCGAGGCGGCCGGCTATTCGGTCATACAGGGCCATTCGGATTGGCAGATCGGAACGGCCGATCACGAGATGCAGCGCGCATTGCTGTCCGGATGGGCTCAAGCCGCAAGAGAGATCGAAGCGCTACCGCACCACGATATCGACGAGTGGCTGGCTAGACGGAACGGGAAAGTCGATTTGAGCGCTTCAGCGATGCGCGTTGGTCATGTCGACTTTTTTGCGGCGCCGATGGCAATCCGCTGATCGGACAGGTCGCAATCGAACAGAACATCGTCCTCGATCTTGTGCACGCGGACCTGCATACGACGGGCCTGATCGGCCCGATCGATCGGCGGCAGGTCTATCCCGGGGCCTCCCGCGCCCAGCATGACCGGCGCGACGTTGACGTGCAGCCGGTCGAGACATCGCGCCGCGATAAAGCGGGACACGGTATCGGCGCCGCCCTCGATCAGAATCCGGCGCATCCCCGCACCGGCCAGCGCTGCGACGATGGCAGCCGGTGCAATGGTGCCGTCCTCCGCAGGCAAGGTGATGATCTCCACCCCAGGGGGCGGCGTGGCGATCGCGCCATCAACCGTAATCAGCAGGCGGCGGACGCCGTCATCGGCAAACAATTTTGCATCGGCTCCCAGGCGCCCTTTCGGATCGATCACGGCTCGCGCCGGCTGTGGGCCGGCAACTTGTCTGACCGTTAGTTGCGGATTGTCGGCCAACGCCGTTCCAACGCCGACGACGACGACGTCGACCAGCGCGCGCAGCCGGTGCAGATGCTCGATGCCGGCCGGGCAATTGATGAACTTCGAATGACCGGTCGCGGTCGCAACACGGCCGTCGAGCGACTGGCCGACCTGGCCGACGACCACAAGATCGTCCACCGTCCCGCTACGCAACGGGCCGAACAAATCGGCCCAGGCTTGCGGCAGCGGTTGCTGTCCTCTACGAAAGCGCTCGACAAAGCTCTCCCATTCATCGGAAGAAGCAAATTGACGGGTGAGGAAATTGCCAAGCGGCGCAGCAGGATTCAAAATTCGGTTCTCGCCATTTATCAATCCCACTATCGGCCAGACAGCCCTAAAAATCCATATGATTTATAGCGGAATGATTGCGGACTTTCGGTGTTCCACGACCGCGTCCGGTATTGGAAGGTCCTCTAGATGAACGCCGCGTATTCTGATGTGAACTCTGCCCTGTTCGGCAGCGAAGATGACCTCACGGTCAGCCGTGCCCTGAGCGAAATCCATGCGCGGCGGCCGGTTCTTGTCGATGCGCCCGATGAGGCCTGGCTCGCTTTGCCGGTGGAAAATCTCGACGCCCGGCGGCTGGACGAATTTACGGCGTTTTGCCGCCCGATTGCTCTGCAACTGGTATTAACACAGCAGCGAGCTCGCGCCATTGGAATTGAGGCATCCGGTCCCATCACACTGCCGCTTTCCTCAACGGCGCGTACCAGCGACATTATCGCCCTTGCCGCCGACGACGACCGCAGAACTCATTCTGCACTTGAAGCGACGGCCGCCGGCCGCGCCGCCCGGGCAGCGATCCGGCTCGTCAAGCTCAGCCGCAGCCTGCCGGCCGTTGTGGTAGCCAATTTGAAAGATGTTCCAGAGGGTGTGATGCACTCGATCGTTGGCGTCCAGGCCGACGCGGTCGATCGCTTCGCGGCAAGTCACGGGGATGCGTTGGTGGTCGCAAGCGACGCCACGATTCCTCTTGTGTCGGGCTCGACGGCCCGCTTTGTCATATTTCACGATGCGCTCGGCGTCGATCAGGTCGCCATCGTCGTCGGCAAGCCTGACTTCGCCAAGCCGGTCCCGGTTCGTCTGCATTCGGCGTGCCTGACGGGCGACGTGTTCGGCTCGCAGCGCTGCGACTGCGGCGACCAGCTCCGCCTCGCGCTGACGCGCCTCGAAAACCTCGGTGGCGGCATCATCCTCTACCTGGCGCAGGAAGGACGCGGCATCGGTCTTGCGAACAAGATGCGGGCCTATCGATTGCAGGACGCGGGGCTCGATACGCGTGACGCCAACACGATGCTGGGCTTCGAAGACGATGAGCGCGATTACCAGATCGCCGCGACGATGCTGCGTAGCCTCGACTGCACGCGGATCGTGCTGCTCACCAACAATCCGGCGAAACTCGATGGCCTCAAGAAAGGCGGTATCGAGATTCTCGCCCGCGTTCCGCTGGAAACGCCGATAAACTCCCACAACAGGCGGTACCTGACGACAAAGGCCGTGCGCTCCGGACACAAACTCGCCACCCTGAAGTCTCCTGCAGGCGAGACGTCATGAAGCCGCGATCGCTCCGCCGATGCTGAACGGCATCACACCCGGTATGGATGGTCACTGACATGCCCGGCCGGACGCTGCGTCTTGATGACCGTTCGTTCCGGCTTCTGGTCATTGGCGCAGGCCTGGGTTGGGCCATGGCATTCCCTGTGGCCGCGCTGTTCTATCAGCTCCAGCTCTATGGCGACGGCGCGATGTTTTCATACGCGGTCGCCGTCCGCGATGTCTGGGCCTTTCATTGGCACAACGTCTCCGGCCGAATGTCGGTCTTCCTGTTGACGCTGCTGCCGGCGGAGACGCTGGTGTGGATCACAGGCAATCCCTCGGCCGGAATCATCGCCTACGGATTTCTCTTTTATGTTTCGCCATTGATCGGACTGGCGGTGACCTACGCAGCCGACCGTTCGCCCGGCCGCATCATCTTTGTCTATGCGTGCGGATCGACAGCCCTGCTCTGCCCGCTGATCTTCGGCTTTCCAACCGAGATGTGGCTGGCCCACGCGCTGTTCTGGCCGACGCTGGCGATGAGCCATTATGCGAGGCCGGCCGTCGCCGGTGCACTGCTGGTTTTTGCGACATCACTCCTGCTGGCCTTCACCCACGAAGGAGCCCTGGTGTTGCTCGTGGCAATTACAGCGACGCTGGCGCTGCGCGGGTTATGGAGTGCAGTTTTTGTGCGCGCGGTGGCCAACCTGCTGGTCATCGTGGCACTGGCAGCATTGGCGAAGATTTTCGTTCCTCCCGATGACTATTACGCCGACGCATTCCTGCGGGCGGCACTGAATTTCTTCGATCCTGCGATTTTCGAGGTGAGGATCGTTGTGGTGCTGCTGACAGCGATCATCGCCTACGGCGCGAGCGTCATGCTTGTGTCAAAATGGCTTCCACGACAGGCGTGCATGATCTCGCTTGGACCCCTGCTCGGAGCACTAACCATCTACTGGTTGCGTTTCGATCATTCGCTTCATGCGGACGGCCGCTATTATCTGCGAACCGCGCTGGTCCTCGCCATTCCCCTGGTCGGCGCCCTCGCGGCAATCACCGCCATGGTCAGGGAGGAAATTGATCTTGAGCTGGCGCGCCTTGGGCACAGCCTGATCTCGCGACGTGACCGTGCGTTATGCGCCCTCGCCTCGATGTTTATGGTGGTGACCACGATTCACCTGGTCGAGACCGGGAAGTTTGTCGCCTCCTGGGTCGATTATCGCGATGCCGTGGCCGGTCTGGCGATGAGCGATCAATCTGATCCCAAGCTCGGCGATCCTCGTTTCGTCTCGGCCGCGCGGATCCGGCCAGCGCTCGCCGCGCTGTCGTGGTTTTCGACCGTTCCCTATCTGTCGATCATTCTTTCAAACTTCGCGCCGAACCGGCTCGTCATCGATCCCGCCGGGAATTACTTCTGGCTATCGTGCGAGACAGCGACGAAAAACCGGGATGCGGCGCTTGCCGTTCCGGTGCAGGCGCGCGAACTGGTACGGGTATATTCGTGCCTGCACCGATAACATCACGTCGAGAAAACCCCTTGAAGCTGATCATCTTCGATTTCGACGGCACGTTGGTCGACAGCCGCTCCCTCATCCTGGAGAGCCATCGCATCGTCTTTGCCGAATTCCAGTTGCCCGCCCCGCCGCCGGCCACCAGTCTGGCGCTGGTCGGAAAGTCACTGAACGTCATCCTGACCGAACTGGCCGGCCCGACGGCGCCGATATCAGAGATGGTCAGGGCCTACGATCTGCTGCTGCCGCAATTGCGAGCCGACGCCGCCTTTGCCGAACGGCCGTTCGATGGCGTCGGCGATCTCTTGCACGAGCTGAGTTCCAGTCCGGATACCGTTTTGGGTCTTGCGACCGGACACAGGACCGACACGGTGGCTCCTGCGCTGGAAGAGCTGCGATGGGATGGCCATTTTCAAAACATTCAGGCCGCCGACACGGCGCCCTCAAAGCCGCACCCCGGCATGCTCCTTCAGGCGATGGCGGCGACCGGGGCAACGCCCGGCGATACGATCTTCATCGGCGACACGACGTTTGACATGGAGATGGCGCGGGCCGCCGGCCTGCGTTCGATCGGCGTCGCCTGGGGTTACCACGAAACGGATCGATTGATGGCGGCCGGCGCGCATCGCATTGCCACGGCGGTCGACGAACTGCGCGACTGTATTCGTTCCGTCATGGACGAGTGAGCCAGCTTACTCCCGGCGCAGCCGATGTTTTCTGATGGGAATAAGGCCTTCAGGGGGAGCAATTTTCCCCGGGGAAGTGATCCACTCGATCAAGCGCAGTGAAATTTCTTCCTGTTCTGCCTTGCGCAGCAGATCGTCCCGCGCGTCGCCGTCGGGAAGTTCGCCGGCTTTCCCACGAAGGGTTCTGATCTTATCGCGCAGGCGATCGATGCTGGACGCTTTGTTCACGCTCGAATACTTCCCCTTCGCGGTTACCCGTAGGGGTACGGGCAACGCGGTGGAAGGTTTCGAACGGTTTTGCGATAATTGGCTTCTTTACCCCGGGAATAGATGACAGGCGACCTGGCGATCTGTGCCCGACGCGCTTTCAGCACCGGCACTTCAACCCGGCATCGGACGGGTGGCGTTCTTGGCGTCGAGCATGACGAGGCTTTCGAACGGATTGTGGATCACCTCGAGTTCGACGGCGCTCGATGCCATGTAGGGATCGAGCGTGCCCGGCCCGGACACGCTGGCATAGACCAGCGTGCCCCCCTTCCTGGGCTGCTGCGCCTGAACGCTGCCGTTTGCGGCGAATGACAATCCGATGATCAGGCCCAGCGCCAGGACGACGCCTCGGCTTGCAACCCGCCGTTCCATTCGCCCTCCTCCTACGCGTTCGCCGCGCTCACATGCGCGGCAACCTGGGTGTCAAGACCTCGCAACGATCTTGAAAGCCTCGTCCGTCACCGAAAGCGCGAAATCGATATCGGCTGCGGTGTGGGCGAGGGAGAGAAACATGTTGTGCTTCGGATGCATGTAGACGCCGCGGCTCAAGGCCTCCTGCACGAAGCGCGAGCCGCGGGCATAATCAGCATCGTCCTCGAACAGGATGGTGGGCATCTGCGGCGGGCCGCTTTGCCGGACGCCGAGATTGTAGCGCCGCGCCTGTTCGGCAATGCCGTCTCGCAGCCGCTGGCCCATCTGCCGCATATGCTCCGGGCCGTTCTCGGCCTGCAGCACGTCGATGGTCGCGAGCGCGGCCGCCATCGAGGTCGCACCGCACCAGAACGAGCCGGTGGCGTATAGCTGCGCCGCCGCGTCACGAAACCGGTTGTTGCCCATCACGGCCGCCAGTGCGTAGCCATTGGCGATCGCCTTGCTCCAGGCGCTGAGATCGGGCTGTACGCCGATCTGGTCCCAGCTGCCGTGCAGCGTCAGCCGAAAGCCGGCGCGGACGTCGTCGAGGATCAGCGCGGCGTCGTTGGCGTCGCACAGCGCGCGTGCCCGCGCCGCGAAGGCCGGGTCCGGCAATTCCTGATGCTTGCCATAGTCGTGACGGAACGCCGAAACGACGATCGCGGCCAGATCATTGCCGGCCCGATCCACCGCGGCTTCCAGGCTCGCGACATCGTTGTAGTCGAAATAGAGGATGTGCGCGCGATCCTCCGACATCACGCCATACGGATACGGCGAGCACCAGGGAACCGCGCCATGATAGGCGCCGTTGGCGAGCAGCACCTTGCGCTTGCCGGTGGCGCCGCGGGCCAGCGTCACGCAGGTCGTGGTGGCATCCGTGCCGTTCTTGGGAAACAGCGCCCAGTCAGCGTGCGTCACGAGGCCAACCAGGCGCTCGGCCAGTTCGACCATGCGTTCGGAGGGGCCGTTCAGGCAGTCGCCCTGCTCCATCTGCCGTCGCGCCGCCGCATCGACGGCGGGATGGCGATGGCCGAGCACGACGGGTCCCCAGCTGCACATGAAGTCGAGATATTTGCGGCCGTCGACATCCCAGAGATAACACCCCTCTCCGCGCTCGAAGAACTGCGGATATCCTTCAGGCAAGCCGCCGGCCCGCATGTGGCCATACATGCCGCCGGGCACGACCAGACTGGCGCGAGCACGCAGGCTTTGATCGATGGGGCCGAGCGCGGTGGTCATCAACTGTCCCTTTCTGAAGGCAGCAATTGCTGATGCGACGTGGCCGAAGCCTCGATCTTGTCCCACGCGTACAGCATCGGAACCATCTTCCCCGCGGCCCA
>CADEDX010000155.1 GCA_902826195.1 uncultured Bradyrhizobium sp.
AGTTGGCGATGTGCTGGCTGCTGATGCGCAGCGTGGCGCGGTCTTCCATCAGGCCGACGTCGTGGATGTCGGGCACCTTGGAGCAGCCGACGCCCTGGTCGATCCAGCGCACGACATAGCCCAGGATGCCCTGGCAGTTGTTGTCGATCTCCTGCTTGACGTCGTCAGGTGCCCAGTTCGACTGCGAGACCGGAATGGTGAGGATGTCGGAGAGCTTTGCGCGCTGGCCGCCTTTCGCGAGTTCCTGCTGGCGGGCCTGCACATTGACCTGGTGATAATGCAGCGCGTGCAGCGTGGCGGCGGTGGGCGAGGGGACCCATGCGGTGGTCGCGCCGGCCTGCGGGTGGCCAATCTTTTGAGTGAGCATGTCCGCCATCTTGTCGGGCGCCGCCCACATGCCCTTGCCGATCTGGGCATGGCCGGGCAGGCCGTCGATCAGTCCCATGTCGACGTTCCAGTCCTCATAGGCCTTGATCCAGGGCTGCGCCTTCATGTCGTTCTTGCGGATCATCGGTCCCGCTTCCATCGAGGTATGGATCTCGTCGCCGGTGCGGTCGAGGAAGCCGGTGTTGATGAAGCAGATGCGCTTCGATGCGTTCTGGATGCAGGCCTTGAGGTTGACCGTGGTGCGGCGCTCCTCGTCCATGATGCCGACCTTCATCGTGTTCTCCGGCAGGCCGAGCAGTTTCTCGACGTCGCCGAACAATTCGCAGGTCAGCGCGACCTCGTCGGGACCGTGCATCTTCGGCTTGACGATGTAGACCGAGCCGGTGCGGCTGTTCCTGGTTTTCGAAGAACCCTTGAGGTCGTGAATCGCCAGCAGTCCGGCAACCGCAGCATCGAGCAGGCCTTCCGGAATCTCCTCGCCCTTCTCGTCGAGCACGGCGTCGGTGAACATGTGATGGCCGACATTGCGCATCAAGAGAAGACTACGTCCGTGCAGCGTCAGTTCCTTGCCGTCGGGCGTCTTGTAGACGCGGTCGGGGTTGAGCGCGCGCTTAAGGGTCTTGCCGCCCTTCTCGAAATCCGCCGAGAGCGTGCCGTCCATCAGGCCGAGCGTGTTGCGATAGACCAGCACCTTGTCCTCGGCATCGACCGCAGCGACCGAATCTTCCATGTCCAGAATGGTCGAGACCGCCGACTCCAGGATCATGTCGGCAACGCCGGCCGGATCGTCCTTGCCGATGACGTGGCTGCGGTCGATCTTCACCTCGACATGCATGTCGTTGTTGACCAGCAGCACCGCGGTCGGCGCGGATGCATCGCCCTGGTATCCGGCGAACTGCGACGCGTTCTTCAGCGCGGTCGCGTTGCCGCTCTTGAGTTTGACGGCGAGCTGGCCGGCGATCACGCTGTAGGAGGTGACGTCGGTGTGGCTGCCGGTGGCAAGCGGCACGGCGGCATCGAGGAAGGCTTTTGCCTTGGCGATCACCTTGCCGCCGCGCGCCTTGTTGTAGCCCTTGCCGGTTTCGCTCGGATCATGCGGGATCGCGTCGGTGCCGTAGAAGGCGTCATAGAGCGAGCCCCAGCGTGCGTTCGCTGCATTCAGTGCGTAACGGGCATTGGTGAGCGGCACCACGAGCTGCGGCCCGCAGATCTTGCCGATTTCCTCGTCGACGTTCGATGTCTCGACCTTGTGCGTGGCCGGCTCGGGCAGCAGGTACCCGATCTCCTTGAGGAAGGCCGTGTACGCGTTCATGTCGAACGCCTTGCCCTTGTTGGCGCGATGCCAGCCGTCGATCTTGGTTTGCAGGGCGTCGCGGAAGGCGAGCAACTCGCGATTCTTCGGCCCCAGCTTCTTGATGATGGCGGCGACGCCGGCCCAGAACGCATCGGGCGATATCCCGGTCTTGGGGGCCGCCTCCTTGGCGATGAAATCGAACAGGACAGGGGCGATCTTCAATCCGTGGGCATCGACACGATTCATGACGGGCTTTCTCGATGGAAATTGGCGTTGAAAGCTGCATTTTGTTAGAAAAGCAGCAAAAAACGCGCCAAAAAGGGCGGCGTTGGCTGTCCTTTTAGCCCTAAAGCCGGGTCGATGAGAAGGCCCCAAAAAGGGTTAGATATTGGCCGCCAGATCCGCCACTTCGTTGAACAGAATGCCGGTTTCCGCCAGCATCCGCTCGATCTCGTCGGTCGCATCGGCAACGGTTCGGGCCGAGGTGTCGATCCGCAATTCGCATTGGGCCGGCGGCTGATAGTCGTTGGTAATGCCGGTGAACGACGGCAGCGTGCCGGCGCGCGCCTTGGCGTAGTGGCCCTTCGGGTCTCGGCTTTCGCAGACCTCGGCGGGGGCGGCGACGTGGATTTCGCGGAACGCAGTGTCGGCGATACGGCGCGCCGCGGCGCGATCGGCGATCGTGGGCGAGACCGCAGCCACGATGGCGACGTGGCCGTTACGCGCCAGGTGGGTGGCGACTTCCGCCAGCCGCCGGATGTTTTCGCTGCGGTCCTGCGGGGAAAAGCCGAGATCGTTGTTGAGGCCGGCGCGCAAGGTGTCGCCGTCCAGCAGGATCGGTGAGCCGCCGCGCGAAAACAGCCGGCGTTCCAGCGCGCGGGCCAAGGTCGACTTGCCTGACCCCGGCAGGCCGGTCAGCCAGATCACCGCGCCGTTGTGGCGATAGCGCGCCGAGCGCTCCTCGGGCCGTAGCGCGGATTCGACCGGAACGATGTCGATCGGGACCGCGCGCTGTCCGGCGTCGACCGACAGGACGAGGCCGCCGCCGGCGATGCGGCCGTTGACTTCGATCACCAGCCGTCCGGTGCGCGGATTGTAGTGGTAGGGATCGGCCGCGACCGGCTGCGCCAGCGAGATGTCGATTTCGCCGACGTGATTGCGCGCAATCGCCTTGGTCTCCTCGTTGGAGAGCTTGCCGGGGTCGACCGCCTTTTCGATCGCGACGACGCTGGCGCGGCTTTCCCGCGTGCCGAGGCGGATCAGGATCTGGTCGCCCTTCGACAGCGGCTTGTCGTGCAGCCAGAAGATCCGGGCGCGAATCCGCCGCGTGTCGCGCGGGGTGGCGCCGGCATGCGCGATGACGTCGCCGCGCTCGATGAACAGTTCACGGTCCAGCGTGATGCCGACCGAACGGCCGGTGCCGTGGCTGCCGTTAAGCTGCGTCACAGGCCAGCTCTCCACGGTCTTGATTTTTGCAATTTTGCCGGCGGGCATGATGACGATTTCGTCGCCTGCTGAGAGATGTCCGGATTCGATACGGCCCGCCACGATGCGGCGGTCATCGAATTTGTAGATCGCCTGCACCGGCAGCCGCAGCGCCAGTTGCTCCAGCGGCCGCGCCGGCTCGAGCGCGTCGATCGCTTCGACCACGGTCGGTCCCTGATACCAGCCGATCCTTTGCGTGTGTTCGGCAACGCCGTCGCCATCGCGCGCCGAAATCGGGATCACGGCCTTCGGCGTCACGCCGAGGCCAGTCAGATGCGCCGATATCTCGTCGCTGATTTCCCTGAAACGGTCGCTGCCGAAATCGACGCGGTCCATCTTGTTGATGACAACCGCAACCTGCTTGATTCCCAGGAGATGCAGCAGATAGCCGTGCCGCCGGGTCTGGTCGCGCACGCCTTCCAGCGCATCGATGATCAGCACCGCACCGTCGGCCTGCGAAGCGCCGGTGATCATGTTGCGTAAAAATTCGGCGTGGCCGGGGGCGTCGATCAGCACGACGTCGCGCGAGCGGGTGCGAAAGCGGATCTGCGTGGTGTCGATGGTGATGCCCTGGTCGCGCTCGGTCTGCAGCGCATCGAGCAGGAACGACCATTCGAACGGCATGCCGCGCCGTGCGCTGACTTCCTTCAGCATCTCCAGCTTGCCGTCGGGCAGGCTGCCGGTCTCATGCAGCAGGCGGCCGACGAGGGTGGATTTGCCGTGATCGACGTGGCCGACGATGACGATGCGGACCTGGGGTCGCGTGGTGCCATTTGGCATCGACGTGGTGTCGTTCAACGTGGCTGATACGCTGGCGGGAAGGATCATGTTCATAGCGACGCTCACACTAAATGTCCGTCAGAGATAGCCGGCGACACGCAGCCGCTCGAACGCGTCTTCGGTCTCGTGATCGAGCGCGCGGCCGGCGCGCTCCGGCACTTTGGTGCCGTCGAGTTCGGTCAGGATTTCATCGATGCTCGAAGCGGTCGATGCCACCGGGTTGGTGATGTCCTGGTCGCCCAGCGAGCGATAGCGCTTGCCGTCCTTCGCCAGATAAAGCGGAATGATCGGAATGTTTTCGCGCTTGGTGTAGGCCCAGATGTCGGCCTCGGTCCAATGCAGGATCGGGTGGACGCGCACGTGCGCGCCCTGCGGCACCGAGGCGTTGAACTGGTCCCAGAATTCCGGGGGCTGGTCGCGCACGTCCCAGCCGCCTTCCTGCCCGCGCGGCGAGAACACGCGTTCCTTGGCGCGGGTCGCCTCCTCGTCGCGGCGGATGCCGGCGATCAGTCCGTCAAAGCCGTATTTGGTCAGCGCCCATTTCAGCCCCTCCGTCTTGCGCGCGGCCGAGCGCGCGGCCGGCGGCAGGGTCGGATCGACGGCGTCGATCGGCGGGCAGAGCTCGACCTTGAGATCGAGGTCCCATTCCTTGCTGAAGCGATCGCGGAACGCGTACATCTCCGGAAACTTCTTGCCGGTGTCGACGTGCAGCGCCGGGAACGGCACGCCGCCGAAAAAGGCCTTGCGCGCCAGCCAGATCATCACATTGGAATCCTTGCCCAGCGACCACAGCAGCGCGAGCTTCTTCAGCCGCGCAAAGGCCTCGCGCAGGATGTAGATGCTCTGCGCCTCAAGCTTGTCGAGGTGGTCCATCGGGGGCGGCAGCGTCTCGCGAGGCAAAATTCTCGGCGCAGATGATGCTTCGCGCAGGGCTGCCGGCCGCAACCCGTGACCGCCGGATTCATTGTTGAGAAGATGCATCTCTGCGCCTTGGACTTGGAAGTGGAAAAATTCTAAAGTTGCGCCGCAATAGAGAAGAAATAATTTTCTATTTGTGGCCCTTGATCGAGACATAAATAGAAAATAATTTCAGTCAACCCCCTCGTCGGGGAAAGCGAGTGTCGGATGCGCTATCTGCCGGTGTTCCTGGATCTGCAAAGCGGCAAGGTGCTGCTCGTTGGAGCGGGCGAACTCGCGCGCGCCAAATTGCGGCTGCTGGCGGCCGCCGGCGCGCAGGTCCGTTGGTACGCCACTGATGGGAGCCATGAGCTCGCAGGCCTTGCGGCTGACGATGCTGCGCGGATCGAACTGGCCGAGGGCGATCCGCTGTCGGCCGATCTCTCCGGCATCATCGCGATCCTCTGCGCCGGCGCCGGCGATATCGGTGTTGCGATGTCGGTGCGAGCGAAGGCGGTGGGACTGCCCGCCAATGTGATGGACGATCTCGCGCACTCGACCTTCATTTTTCCCGCGATCGTCGATCGCGGCGATGTCGTCGTCGCGGTCGGAACCGGCGGCACATCGCCGGTGGTCGCGCGCCGCGTGCGCGAGCAGATCGAAGCGGTACTGCCGGCGCGCATCGGCGATCTCGCCACCTTCATCGGGCGCTTTCGCAAGGCGATGAATGCCCGCATTGTCGAGTTTCCGCTGCGTCGCCGTTTCTGGGAGCGCGTGGTCGATGGTCCGATCGGTGCGTTGGTGCTCGCCGGCCGCAACCAGGAAGCGGAAAAAGCGTTGAACGACATCGCCGATCCCGCCGCCTTCGCCGGCGCATCCGACGAGGGCAAGGCCGAGGGAAGGGTGACGCTGGTCGGCGCCGGACCCGGCGATCCGGACCTGCTCACCATCAAGGCGCTGCGCGCGCTGCAGGACGCCGACGTCGTTTTTTATGATGAACTGGTATCGCCGGAAATTCTCGATCGCATCCGCCGCGACGCCTCGCGCGTTCCGGTCGGCCGCCGCATCGGCAAGCCCGGCATCGGCCAGGATGCGATCAACAAGCTGCTGATCGAGGCCGCACAATCCGGCCAGCGCGCGGTGCGGCTGAAGGGCGGCGATCCCTTCATCTTCGGCCGCGGCGGCGAGGAGATCGAGGCGTTGCGCGCCGCCGGCGTCGCCTATTCGGTGGTCCCGGGCATTACCGCAGGCCTCGGCGCCGCTGCGCAGTTCGAGGCGCCGCTGACCTATCGCCACGAGGCGCTGCGTATCACCTTCCTGACCGCACACAAGGCCTCCGACGCGGATGCTGTCGACTGGTCGGTACTGACGGACAACAAGATGACCATCGTGGTCTACATGGGCATGACGGCGGCGCCGTCGGTTCGATCAGGGCTTTTGGCCGCCGGGCGATCGCCGCAGACACCCGTCGGAATCTTCGCGCGCGTGACGCGGCCCGATGCGCAGGCCGTGGTCGGCAGGCTCGAAGAGCTTCCCGCGCTGGTCGAAAAAATCGATGGCGGTCCCGCCATCCTCATCATCGGCGACGTCGTCGCGCATTCCGCGCCGTGGCGCGAGGCCAACGCCGGTCAAATCATCTCCGAACTGCTGGATGCCGCTGAATGACCTCTCCGCTTCAACAGAAAATCAAGATCACCGGTCCCTCGGTGGTCACCGCCAACCGGACCTCCGATGGGATCGTGATCTATCGCACCGCGCAGCAGGGCTGGTCGGCGAACCTGTCGGACGCCGCGATCGTGCGCACCTCCGATGAGGCGCGGGCGCTGCTCAATGAGGCCAACGCCGACGACGTCGGCGCGATCGGCGCCTATATCGCCCCTGTCGAGATCAAGGACGGCGGCGAGATCAAGCCCGGCAACTTGCGCGAACATATCCGCTCAAAGGGTCTCACCATCGACCTGCTTCCGGCTTGAGGCTGATCCATCATGTATGCATATGACGAACTCGATCGCACGCTGATCAACGAACGCGTGTCCGAATTTCGCGACCAGGTGAAGCGCCGGCTCTCGGGCGAACTCACCGAGGACGAATTCAAGATGCTGCGGCTGCAGAACGGCGTCTATCTGCAACTGCACGCCTACATGTTCCGTGTCGCGATTCCCTACGGCACGCTGTCCTCGAAGCAGCTGCGGCGGCTGGCGCATGTTGGGCGCCGCTACGACCGCGGCTACGGCCATTTCACCACGCGGCAGAACATCCAGTTCAACTGGATCAAGCTCTCCGATCTGCCCGATGCGCTGGCCGACCTGGCCGACGTCGGCATCCACGCGATGCAGACCTCCGGCAACAACATGCGCAACGTCACCTCCGACCAGTGGGCCGGCGTCGCGCCGGGCGAGGTCGAGGATCCCCGCATCTGGTCGGAAATCCTGCGCCAGCACACGACGCTGCATCCGGAATTCTCGTTCCTGCCGCGCAAGTTCAAGATCGCGATCACGGCGTCCGAGCACGACCGTGCCGCGATCAAGGTTCATGACATCGGGCTGCGCCTGCACAAGAACGCCGATGGCGAAACAGGGTTCGAGGTGTTGGTCGGCGGCGGCCTCGGCCGCACGCCGTTCATCGCCAAGGCCATCAAGCCGTTCGTGCATGGCCGCGACATCCTGAGCTATGTCGAGGCGATCCTGCGCGTCTACAACCAGTACGGCCGCCGCGACAACATCTACAAGGCCCGCATCAAGATCCTGGTCCACGAGCTCGGCATCGAGAAGTTCTCGCGCGAGGTCGATGAGGAATGGAAGCAGATGGACGGCGGCGGGTTGACGCTCGATCATTCCGTCGTTGAGGAGGTGCGCTCGCGATTCTCCTATCCGGCCTACGAAAAGCTGCCGCACATGCCGGACGAGCTGAAGCAGGCTGCGGCCGATCCGCAGTTCGAGCGCTGGCGCAAGAACTCGGTGGCTCCGCACAAGGTGCAGGGCTATTCGATCGTGACGCTGTCGCTTAAGCCGGTGGGCGGCCCGCCCGGCGACGCCACAGCCGACCAGATGGACGCGGTCGCCGATCTCGCCGACAAATATTCTTTCGGCGAAATCCGCGTCGGCCACGAGCAGAACCTGGCATTGCCGCACGTCGCCAAGCGCGATTTGCCGAAACTCTGGAAGGCGCTCGACCGGCTTGGTCTCGCGACGCCGAACGTCAATCTGGTCACGGACATCATCGCCTGCCCGGGGCTGGACTACTGCTCGCTGGCCAATGCGCGCTCGATCCCGATCGCGCAGGAATTGACCAGGCGTTTTGCCAACCATGGCACCGCCGAAATGATCGGCCGGCTGCACATCAACATCTCCGGCTGCATCAATGCCTGCGGTCATCACCATGTCGGTCATATCGGCATTCTCGGCGTGGAGAAGAACGGCGAGGAAGTTTACCAGATCACGATCGGCGGCCGCGCCGACGAAAACGCGCAGATCGGCGCGTTGATCGGTCCGGCGGTTCCTTATGCGGAAGTCGCCGACGTGATCGAAGACATTGTCGAAGCCTATCTCGCTTTGCGCGACCGTCCCGAGGAACTGTTCGTCGATACGGTGAAGCGCCTGGGCGTCGAGCCATTCAAGGAGCGGGTCTATGCCACTCGTTAAGAACGCTAAGATAACGACCGATCTGTTCGTCCATGTCGCCGACGGCGCGGAACTGCCCGGCGACGGCGACATCCTGGTTCCGGCGCAGCGCTTTCTTGGAGATCCCGAGGCGTTGCTGAAACGTACAGGCAAGGTCGGTGTGATCTGGCCCAACAATCGCGCGGTCGACGATCTCGTGCCTCATCTCACCCGCCTGGCCGCGGTCGCGCTGGTATTTCCGTCGTTCCGCGATGGCCGCGCCTATAGCCAGGCGCGCCTGCTGCGCGAACGCCACGGCTATGGCGGCGAGTTGCGCGCCACCGGCCAGGTGCTGCGCGACCAGTTCGTGTTCATGTCGCGGGCCGGCTTCGACACCTTTGAGGTGAAGAAGGACGCCGACGCCGACGCGTTCGCCGAGACGATGAAGCGCTATTCGGTGTTCTACCAGCCGACCGGCGACGGCCGCGTCACCGCGCTCCACCGGCGGACGCAGTTGCGCCATTCGGAGAGTGCCGGCCAGTGAGCACGATCGCCCAGCACGGCCTCGCGGCGAACGCGGCGATCCTGCCTTCGGCACAGACTCTCGATCACACCCTGCGCGATGCCTCGCCAGCCCAGGTCATCGAGACCGCGCTGAAGCTCGTCGGTCGCGAAAAGCTGGCGCTGGTGTCCTCGTTCGGCACTGAATCGGCGGCGCTGCTCAAGGTGATGGCGGGCGTCGATCCGGCGATTCCCGTGGTCTTCCTCGATACCGAGTGGCTGTTCGAGGAGACGCTCGCCTATCGCGATACGCTGATCGCGGCGCTCGGCTTGCGCGACGTTCGCTCGATCAAGCCGCAGGTGGAGGCGCTGTCGCGCCAGGATCCCGATCGCGAATTGTGGTTCTCCGATCCAGACGCCTGCTGCCGTATCCGGAAAGTGGAGCCGTTAGCACGGGCGCTGAAACCGTTCTCGGCCTGGCTCAACGGACGCAAGCGGTTCCAGGGCGGCGCGCGCGCGGAAATTCCCGTCGTCGAGGAGGACGGCGACAAGCTTAAATTCAATCCGTTCGCCAACGCGTCGCGCGAGGAAATCGAGGCGATCTACAAACTCGCCAAGTTGCCGTCGCATCCGCTGGTCGCTTCCGGCTACCTGTCGGTCGGCTGCATGCCCTGTTCCAGCCGCACGGCGCCGGACGAGGACGCCCGGGCCGGCCGCTGGCGCGGCAGGCCGAAGACCGAATGCGGCATTCACACGACGAAAACTTCTTGAGCAGCCTGTTTTATAGGACAACGAGGCTGCCCGACCGCAAACAATGAAATGCGGTTTCGTTGACTAAGCGGCCTTTCGCCGCGACTTATGCGCTCGTGTCTGATGTATGCTTCATCCAGCCGAATGGAGATCAACGATGATCCGTCGCATTCTGCCGCTCGTCGCGGGATTGTTGTGGGCGAGTTCAGCCTTCGCTGCCGATGTTACCCTGCTCAACGTCTCCTACGACCCGACCCGCGAGCTCTACGCCGACTTCAACAAGGCGTTTGTCGCGGCCTACCAGAAGGAAACCGGCAAGAGCGTCGAGATCAAGCAGTCGCATGGCGGCTCCGGCTCGCAGGCGCGCTCGGTGATCGACGGCCTGCAGGCGGATGTCGTGACACTGGCGCTGGCCTATGACATCGACGCCATCGCTGCCAAGGGGCTCATAGCGCCCGACTGGCAGAAGAAGTTTTCGCTCAACGCGTCGCCCTATACGTCGACGATCGTGTTCCTGGTCCGCAAGGGCAATCCCAAGGGCGTCAAGGATTGGGATGACTTGATCAAGGCGAACGTGCAGGTGATTACGCCGAACCCGAAGACCTCGGGCGGCGCGCGCTGGAATTACCTGGCGGCCTGGGGCTTTGCGGAAAAGAAATACGGCTCCGCCGACAAGGCGAAGAAATTCGTCGCCGACCTGTTCAAGAACGTGCCGGTGCTTGATACCGGCGCGCGCGGCTCGACCGTGACGTTCGTCGAGCGCGGCGTCGGCGACGTGCTGCTGGCGTGGGAGAACGAGGCGTTTTTGGCGCAGCGCGAGTTCGGCAAGGACAAGTTTGAGATCGTGGCGCCGCCGCTGTCGATCCTTGCGGAGCCGCCGGTGGCCATCGTCGACAAGGTTGCCGACAAGAAGGGCACCCGCGCGGTCGCCGAGGCCTACCTGAAATATTGGTATACCAGGGAAGGTCAGGAAATCGCCGCACGCAACTCCTACCGTCCGCGCGATCCGGAGATTGCGAAGGAGTACGAGAAATCCTTCGCCAAGGTCGAACTTTTCACCATCGACGACGTTTTCGGTGGTTGGACCAAGGCGCAGAAGGATCACTTCGGCGAAGGCGGCATTTTCGACCAGATTTACAAGAATTGATCTGGTCGACGGCCGCCGGTAGCGGAAGCAGGGGGATTCGTGAGCACAGCGGTCGCGCGGCGAAGCAGCTTGCCGGGGTTTGGTCTCACCATGGGCCTGACCCTGACATGGCTCTCGATTATCATCCTGATCCCGCTCGCCGGCCTGTTCCTCAAGACGCTCGAGCTGTCGCCTACGCAGTTCTGGGACATCCTCACCAGCCGCCGCACGCTGAACGCGCTGAAAATCTCGTTCGGACTTTCCTTTCTTGCAGCCTGCGTCAACCTGGTGATGGGCACGATCATCGTCTGGGCGCTGGTGCGCTATCGCTTCCCGGGCCGGCGGCTGTTCGACGCCATCGTCGATATTCCCTTTGCGCTGCCGACCGCGGTCGCGGGGGTGGCGCTGACGCAGTTGTTCGCAACCAAAGGCTGGCTCGGCGCGCCGCTGGCCGACCTCGGCATCAAGGTCGCGTTCACCCCGATCGGCATCTTCATCGCGATGATCTTCATCGGCATCCCTTTCGTGGTGCGGACGGTGCAGCCGGTGCTGATCGATCTCGACCCCGAGATCGAGGAGGCCGCCGCGAGCCTCGGCGCCAACCGCTGGCACACCGTGTTCCGCGTGATCATGCCCAGCCTGACGCCTGCGCTATTGACCGGGTTCGCGCTAGCGTTCGCGCGCGCCGTCGGCGAATACGGTTCGGTGATTTTCATCGCCGGCAACCTGCCGAACGTGTCGGAAATCGCGCCACTCCTGATCGTCATCCGGCTGTCCGAATTCCGCTATGCGGATGCCACCGCTATCGCCGTCATCATGCTGCTGGCGTCGTTCCTGATCATCCTGATCATCAATCGCCTGCAACGCTGGGCGCAAACCCGCGTTCCCGCGCATTGAGGGCCGGACGATGTCGACGCCATCAAGCCTCGTGACGCCGGCGCCGCCGCTGAGAACCTACGCCTCGGGCGCGGATCTTGCGATCTCGCCGCCGTCGCCTGAGGCGAGCGCGCGGGCGCGCGCGGTTGCCTCGCCGAAGGACCTGCGCACCGAACCCGGACCGGTGCGCTTCGTCATCATCGCGCTGGCCATAAGCTTTCTCACGGTGTTTGTCGTGCTGCCGCTGGTCGTGGTGTTCGCCTCGGCTTTCTCGAAAGGTATCACCGCCTATTTCGCCGCGCTGGCCGAGCCGGAGGCGCTGTCCGCGATCAAGCTGACGCTATTGGTCGCGGCGATCTCGGTGACGCTCAACCTGGTATTCGGCGTCATCGCGGCCTGGGCGATCGCAAAATTCGATTTCCGCGGCAAGACGTTCCTGATCACGCTGATTGACCTGCCGTTCTCGGTCAGCCCGGTCATTTCGGGCCTCGTCTTCGTGCTGCTGTTCGGCGCGCAGGGCTATTTTGGCACCTGGTTGCAGGCGCGCGACATCCACATCCTGTTCGCCGCACCGGGCATCGCGCTCGCGACGATCTTCGTGACGTTCCCCTTCGTCGCCCGCTCGTTGATCCCCCTGATGCAGGAGCAGGGCACCCAGGAGGAGGAGGCGGCGATCTCGCTTGGCGCGTCTGGCCTGCAGACCTTCTTCCGCGTCACCCTGCCCAACATCAAATGGGGCCTGCTGTATGGCGTATTGCTGTGCAACGCCCGCGCCATGGGCGAGTTCGGCGCGGTCTCCGTGGTCTCCGGCCATATCCGCGGCA
>CADEDX010000156.1 GCA_902826195.1 uncultured Bradyrhizobium sp.
ATGCGTCGCGAGCGCGATGGCCACACGCTCCAGACCTCGGCGCTGATCAACGAGGCCTACATGCGCCTGATCGACGACGCCGACGTCGACTGGCAGAACCGCGCCCACTTCTTCGGCGTCGCCGCGCAGGCGATGCGCCGCGTGCTGGTCGAGCACGCGCGAGCGCGAGGGGCGCTCAAGCGCGGCGCCGGGGCGCGACCCGTCGATTTCGAGGCTGTTGGCGAGATGCTGGTCGACGAGCGGGCGGGCGAGCTGGTGGCGCTCGACGACGCGCTCGACGAGCTCGCTCGTGTCGACCCTCGCAAAGTCCGAGTCATCGAGCTCCGGTTCTTCGGGGGGCTGACGGGCGAGGAGACGGCCGAAGCGCTCGGCCTTTCGACTGCGACGGTCCATCGCGAGTGGCACGTGGCGAAGATGTGGCTGCTGCAGGAGCTGACGAAGACGAGCGACAGCGGTACCTGAGCTTCCCGCGATCGGGAAGCGACGCCGTCGGCGAACGTGGGCTTCAGGGCTTCGTCGAGCAGGAGTCGTTGCCACTTCACTGTCGTCGACTCGCCCACGACGTCTCCCGCCTCGTAGACCGTCAGGATGCTCGCATGATTGAGCCCTGACGCCACGCTCCCCGCGCTCGACGAAATTTTTTTCGAGGTCGTGATAAAACCGCCGAGGAGTCTGCGCATTAGCCGGTGAGAAGACACACTCACACACTCGGTTCGGAGGATACGACCGTGAAAAAGATGCTGCTTGCCGGACTCATCCTTTTGCTCATCCTTCCGTCGTTCGTCGTCTCGTCGGCGGCGAAGCTGCTCCCCAAGGACACGTCGGCCGACCTGACGCCGGCCACTCCCGAGGCCGACCACCACCGCGGCCTCACGAACGTCGACGTCCGCCGCGCTCCCGAGAGCCTCGAGCTCAACGGCGCCGTGGCCCTCGCCACCGACAAGCGTGCCCCGGTCGACCGCACCGCCGCCGTCGACACCCTCATCGCCGGGGCGCCGATCGCCGACCTCAACTCCCTCGTCGTCGACCTGCACCCGTCCGGCGTCCCGAAGACGGTCGTCAACCTCGACGGCGTCCTCACCTCCCCGCGCTCGGGTTCGCCCGACGCCATCGCCCGCGATTTCCTCGCCGAGCACTCCGAGCTGTTCGGCCTCTCGGTCGACGAGGTCGCGAACCTGCACGTCACGATGGACAACCTCGACGCGGAGAGCGGCACGACCTACCTCAAGTACGAGCAGATGGTCGGCAGCCTCCCCGTCTTCGACTCCGAGATCGGCGTCACGATCTCTGCGAGCGGCGAGGTCGTGATTGTGAATCAGGGCCAGACCTTGCCTGGCGCCGTTGTCTCCACCGACGCCGCGCTCACCGACGAGCAGGCCGTCGCCAAGGCCTTCGCGCACTGCGGCGTCGAGATCTCGGCCGACGCCGTCCGCCTCTCGGCCGCCAAGCGCGAGACGTCCGAGTTCACCGCCTACGAGAACCCGCTCGGCCCGGGCCGCCCCGACGTCCTCGCGCAAAAGACCGTCGTCAACATCCTCGGCCAGGCCGTGCTCGCCTACCGCACCATCGTCCCCACGCAGAGCGGCGAGGTCTACAACACGCTCGTCGACGCCGCGTCCGGCGCGCTCGAAGAAGTCGCGGGCACGCGTTGACCACATAAACGAACAGGTAAGAATGTCCGCCAAGATCGATCCCATCACGCGCTCCGTCGTCCAGCATCGCCTGAGTTCGATCGTGAAGGAGATGGGCGAGGCCATGCTTCGCACGTCCTATTCCCAGATCCTCAACTCCAGCCGCGATTTCTCGCTGGCGATCTGCGACACCGACGCCCGCCTGATCGCGCAGGCTGATCATCTGCCGGTGCATGTCGGCGCGCTGCCCTGGGCGACGATCGCGGTCGAGGAGCGGTTCAAGGATATCAAGCCCGGCGACGTCATCCTGCTCAACGATCCCTATCATGGCGGCAGCCATCTGCCTGATGTGACCGTGTTCGTGCCTGTCTTCGCCGACGGCAAGCGTCTGCTCTGGACCATCGTGCGCGCGCACCAGAGCGATATCGGCGGCGGCACCCATGGCGCCTATAATCCTGCGGCGACCGAAATCTGGCAGGAAGGGCTGCGCATTCCGCCGATCAAGCTCTACGACGCCGGGAAACTGCGCGACGATTTGTTTGACATGCTGGCCCTCAACGTTCGTAACCCCCGCGAATTCCGTGGCGACCTCTCCGCGATGCTCGGCGCGGCGAATCTCGGCGAGCGTCGGCTGTCGCGGCTGTTCGCCGAATTCGGCGCACCGGTGGTGGAGACCGCGATGGAGGCCATCCTCGACGCGACCGAGCAGCAGACCCGGGCCGTCGTTTCGACCTGGAAGGACGGCGTCTTCCACGGCGAAGCGTTCCTCGACGACGACGGCCACGGCCGCAGCGATATTCGCATTGCCGCGAAAGTCACCAAGAAGGGCAGCGACGTCGAAGTCGATTTGTCCGAGAGCGATCCGCAATCGACCAGCTTTGTGAACTCGTCGCACGCCAACATGCAGGCGGCGGTGGCGATGGCCTTTGCCTATCTGATCGACGCCGAAATCCCCAAGAACACCGGCGCGTTGCGCCCGCTCAAGGTGATCGCGAAGCAGGGCACCATCGTGTGGGCCGATCCGGGCCGGCCGGTGACGCTGTGCACCAGCCATCCCTCGAATGAACTCGTCGAGGCCATCGTCAAGGCGCTGTCGGCATCGTGTCCGGACCGTGCAATGGCCGGCTGGAGCCGCCGCTTTCGGATCGCGATCCAGGGCGAGGACCCGCGCAGCGGCAAAAGCTTCATCTGGCATCTGTTCCAGGCGCGGCCCGGCGGCGGTGCCTCGTCGGGCGGCGACGGCTGGTCGTCGATTGGCGAGTGGCATTCGGTCGGCGGATTGAAGTTCGGCAGTCTCGAAGTCGCCGAGGTGCGCTTCCCCTTGCATTTCCGCACCCATGAATTTCGCTCCGGCTCCGGCGGTGACGGCCAGTTTCGCGGCGGCCTAGGCGTGTCGCTCGATCTGGTTCTGGAGACGGAGAAGATCGCCAAGGGCAACACCGCGGGCGATGGTGCGCGGCACGGCCCTTGCGGCATGCTCGGCGGCGAGGACGGCCAGCCGCATCACTATCGCCTGCTGTCCGAAGGCTGCGAGCCGCGCGTGCTGCGGACCAAGGAAGTGGGCATTGAGCTGCGTCCCGGCGATTGCCTGGAAGTTCGTTCGTCTGGCGGTGGCGGCTGGGGGCCGCCCGAAAAGCGATTGGCGGAAGCGCGGCAGCGCGACCGCGAGCAGGGCCTGACGGATGTCGCCGCTGAGCAGGCGTCCTCATGATGTTCAGGATCGGCGTTGACGTCGGCGGGACCTACACCGATCTCGTGGCAACTGACGAGAGCGGGCGAACGGTGTTCGCGAAATCACCATCGACCCCGGCGGATCAATCGCTCGGCGTGATGGCGGGGCTCGATGAACTGGCGCGGCGGCTGAACGTGTCGCGCGCGGACATGCTCGCCGCGACCGACCGACTCGTACACGGCACTACGGTGGCGACCAACGCGCTGCTGGAGCGCAAGGGCGCCAAGGTGGCTTTGCTGACCACCGAAGGCCATCGCGATGTCGTCGAAATGCGCGAGGGCCTCAAGCCCGATCGCTACGATTTGCGCTCGCCGCCGCCGGCGCCATTGGTGCCGCGCGAGCTACGATTCGGCGTGAAGGAGCGGCTCAGGGCCAATGGCGAGGTCATGATTCCGCTCGATGCGACATCGCTCGACGACGCCATCGCGGGCATCCGGCAGTCTGGCGCGGCCTCGGTCGCTGTGTGCTTTCTGCATTCCTATCTTAATCCCGTTCACGAACTTGCGGCCGTCGAAAGGCTGCGGCAGGCGCTGCCGGATATCAGCATCTCGCGCTCCAGCGACGTGCTGCCGCAGATCAAGGAGTATGAGCGCGTCTCGACGACGATCGTGAACGCCTATGTCGAGCCGATCGTCCGGCGTTATCTCACCAACCTTGAAGCGCGTCTCACCGAAGCCGGCTTCAAGGGCAGTTTGTTTGTCGTGCTGTCGCATGGCGGCATGGCGCCGGTCGAGGAAGCCTCACGGCTCGCTGCCGGAACCGTGTTGTCGGGCCCTGCGGGCGGCATGTCCGGCGGCCGGCGCTGCGCCGATCTGATTGGTATCGCCGATCTCGTGCCGTTCGATATGGGCGGCACCTCGACCGATATTTCGCTGATCGCAGGCGGGCAGGCATCGTTGTCGGCGGACGGATCGCTGGCCGGCCAGCGCATCGCGCTACGTAGCCTCGACATCGCGAGTATCGCGGCCGGAGGCGGTTCGATCGCCAGCGTCGACACCAGCCGCACACTCTGTGTGGGTCCGGAAAGCGCCGGCTCGGTGCCGGGCCCGGCTTGTTACGGCAATGGCGGGCAGGCCGCGACGGTGACCGACGCCAATGTCGTGCTCGGCTATCTCGATGCCACGGCCTTTATGGGCGGCAGGCGTCCGCTGGATCGCGCCGCCTCGGAGGCCGCGGTGGATCGCATTGCCAAGGCGATGGACCTATCGCGCATCGAAGCCGCCGCCGGTATCTACCGCATGATCAACCTCAACATGGCCGATGGCATTCGCCTGATGACGCTGCGCCGCGGCGTCGATCCGCGAAAATTTGCGCTGCTGAGTTTCGGTGGCGCGGCGGGCCTGCACGCGGCGGAAGTTGCGCGCGAGCTCGAAATCAAGCGCATCATCGTGCCGACGGTGGCCTCGGTGCTGTCGGCCTGGGGCATGCTGACGAGCGACCTCCGCTACGAGATCAGCCGCACGCATTATGGCGCCGGCCGCATTTCGGCCGATGAAGTGCGCGAGCTCTTCGCCGGACTGGAGCAGCAGGCCGTCGGCCGGATGCGCTCCTGGTTCAATGGAAATATCGTCATCGAGCGTTCTGCCGAGATGCGCTATGGGGAGCAGATCTTTGAGATCGACGTCTCGCTCGATGGCCTCGACTGGAACGCCGCCGATCTGGTCGACCGGATCGAGGACCGCTTTCATGTGAGGCACGAGGAATTGTACACCTACGCCTCGCGCGGCCAGGAAGTGGTGTTCGTCAATGCGCGCATCGCGGCGGTGGGCGAGGTGCCGCGGCAGAACGAGGGCGCGCGCGAGGCCGCGGCATCCGGCGCCTGTTCGCCGCGCGCTGCGCGGCAGGCCTTCCTCGGCGGCTGGCGCGAAGTTCCGGTCTATGCGCTCGACGACTTGCGCCCTGGCCACACGCTGAACGGTCCCGCCATCATCGAGGCTGAGACCACCACCGTGCTGGTCGATACCGGCGACCGCGTCACGGTCAATCCGTTGGGATGGCTGGATATTTCATCGCGCTGATTGGGCTCGTAGGGTGGGCAAAGCGAAGCGTGCCCACCGTCTCGCAGCAAATTCGTTGATTGATGGTGGGCTCGTCGCTGACGCTCCTCAGCCCACCCTACGAAATCTTCTGTTTCTTCTGCCCGTAATTCAGCAGCCCGCCCATGTTCTTCGGCGGGTGGGCGCGCAGGCCTTCCTCGTTGGGCTCGGTGCCCCAGCCCGGCCGGTCCGGCATCACCAGATGGCCGTCGACGATTTCGGGCACATGCGTGAACAGTTCGTGGTCCCATTCAAGCCGGTCGATGTCGGTCTCCATGATGCGCAAATTCGGTAGCGCCGCCGAGAAGTGCGCGTTCATCATGGTGCAGAGGTGGCCGTAGAAATTATGCGGGGCGACGTTGACCTCGAAATGCTCCGCGGCGGCCGCGATCTTCATCGATTGCCAGACGCCGTTCCACGGCGTGTCGATGATCGCGACGTCCATCGCCTGTTCGCTGAAATAGGGCAGGAACTCGCGCAGGCCGAGCAGCGTCTCGCAGGATGAAATCGGGTGCGGACTCTGGCGGCGGATATAGCCCAGCGCCTGCGGGTTGAAGGTGTCGATCTCTACCCAGAACATGTCCATGTCCTTGATGGCCCGCAGTATCTTCAGATAGCCCTCGGTCTTGGCGTTGAAGTTGAGGTCGAGCAGGAGGTCGACATCGGGGCCGGCGCCGTCGCGGATCGCTTCCAGATGCATGCAGAGGTTTCGCAGCACGGTGCGATCGACATTGATCTCCGGATGGAACGGCGAACCAAACCCCGGCCGCCAGCCCTGCGGCTTGCCGTCGGTGTAGACGAAGATGTTGGTCTTCATCGCCGTAAAACCCTTTTCGCGGACTTCGCGGCCGATGGATTTGACGCCGTCGAGGCTCGTGATCGCCGGCTTGAAATAGCCGGGATGGTTGATGCGCCAGGTCGCGCAGTGCGACCAGTAGACGCGGATGCGATCGCGCACCTTGCCGCCGAGCAGGTCGTAGCAGGGCACGCCGAGCGCCTTGGCCTTGACATCGAGCAGCGCGTTCTCGATGGCGCCGATTGCCAGCGCCACTACGCCGCCGGCGGCTGGCCGCGTCGCGGAAAACAGTTCGGCATAGATCCGCTCGTGCTCGAAGGCGTTCTTGCCGCCGACGCGGGCCGACAGCCGTTCGATGGCCGCGGTCACGCCGGGCGCGCCAAAGCCCTCGTCATACTCGCTCCAGCCGACGATGCCGTCCTCGGTCATGATCTTGACGAAGTGGTAGTTCCGCCAGCCGGCGTCGCAGGCGAGCGTCTCGACGCTTCTGATCTGGGTGGCCTTTTTCATGATTTCCTTCCAGCAGGCTGTTGTTTTGATTGGGCTGATAACAACAATGGATTGCCGGGCAGGTCAATTGGAGGGAGCGCATAGGGCGGAGCGGGGCCTGCATGGTTCGCCCGGCGATGCGGGGCATCGTCCGGAGACACGCGGCGTTGCCGCGCTCCTCACCATGAGGTCCGAGTGTGACGCTCTCGGACCTCATCCTGAGGAGGCGCGCAGCGCCGTCTCGAAGGATGTAGCCACGGATGGCGCAGCGGCCAAAACTACGGACGGAACAGCGTCGGCCTTTCGCGCTCGAACACCTTTCGCCCATTCTTGAAGCCCATCAGGACGTCAGGCAACTCGGCAATTGCATTGATGCCGCTGTCGGTGTCCAGTATGACGAGGTCCGCCGCGTTGCCCGACGCGATGCCGTAATCGCGCAGGTTCATCAGCCGCGCCGGCAGTTCGGTGACGAGATCGAGACAGGCATCAAACTCGCTGATGCCGGCATGCGCGACATTGGCGTAGAAGTTCGCCATTCTCAAAAGCGAGGCGTCGCCGAACGGGGTGAAGGGATTGAGCACGTTGTTGGTGGCGACCGAACACAGTACGCCGTCTTCGACCAGCCGGTGTGCCACCGTCAACCCGCGCGGTGCGTTGTGCGTGGCATCGCGGCCCATCAGATACAGATCGGTCGCGGGCAGCACGGTGACGGCGACGCCGGCTCTGGCGAGGCGCGCGGCGGCTGCCTTCAGCCGGTCCGGCGGCAGCGCCGACAATTTGGTGGCATGGCCGATCGCAACCCGACCCTGATAGTTGCGCTGCTCGGCCTGCCGGCAGACCTCGTCGAGATGCCACCAGGAGGGATCGAGATCGAAGTCGAGGTGCAGGTCGACGTCGATGTCGAATTCCTGCGCCAGATCGAAGATCTTTTCGAGATGCGCGTTCGGGTCGGTGTCCATATAGGGGCAGCCGCCAATCGCTTCGCCGCCGTCGCGCAAGGCCGCGATCAGCAGTTCCTCGGCGCCGGGATCGTTGGTCAGGCCTTCCTGCGGAAACACGCAGATCGAGAGGTCGATCGCCCAGGCGTAGTCGCGCTTCAGCGTCTTGATGGCTTCGAAGCTGCGCAAGCCGATGCGCGGATCGATCTCGACATGGGTGCGCATCCGCGTGGTGCCGTGCACGATCGCCCGCTCGATCACCCTTTTGCCGCGCGCGTAAACGTCTTCCACGGTGAAATCGCGCTTCATCGCCGCCACGGCCGCGATGGCTTCCGACACGCTACCATGGTCATGCCCGCAGCGCCCGAGCAGGCAGGCCTTGTCGAGGTGGATATGGGTGTCGACGAAGCCGGGCAATGCAAGTTTGCCGCCGACGTCGATCTCGGCCGCCTCGCAGGCGAGGCGGGGTTCGATGGCGGCGATACGCCCGCCGCTGATGCCGATGTCGACCGTGGTTGCCGAGGCTCGCGTTCGGGCGTTGCGGAAGATCAGGTCGAAGGCCGTTTTCGCGTTCATGGGACCGGTGCAGTCTGGAGCGTGCCGGTGAACCTAGCGGAAGCGCGTAGAGGAGGCAGCCCCAGATTGTGTGCAGTTTCGTGGCTCGATTGTCCAAAATATGTGCATGCAGTTTAGTAGCCCGATTGTAGTGTCGTGCATCTGGAGAAATCGCCATGCCCTTCGCTGACAAAGCAGAGCCAAAGAAAATGTCCGACGCCGAGGTTGTCGAAGCCTATCTCACGGCATCGATGATCCCGGATCCCGATGCGGCCGCCGCTTACATGAAGCCCGGCACGATCATCACCTTCACGGGCGGCCGCGAATTCGATCATCCGCGAGGCCCGACCGGTTTCAACGCGCGACGTTATCGCTGGGTCAAGAAGCAGATGGACCGTTTCGACGTCTGCCCGGGCGCGGATGAGACCGTGGTCTACAGTATCGGCACGCTCTACGGCGAATGGATCGACGGTACGTCGTTCGAGGGCAACCGCTATGTCGACCGTTTTGTGGTGAGGGGCGGACAGATCGTGAAGATGGATGTCTGGAACGACAGCGCCGAACGAATTCTGGTGCAGCGGGGGATCGAGGCGTGAGGTTCTTACCTCGCCCCGCTTGCGGGGAGAGGTCGGATTGCGAAGCAATTCGGGTGAGGGGGTACAGGTCCATCGAAAGAGCTCAGCTCGCGGAGAGAGCCCCTCACCCCAACCCTCTCCCCGCAAGAGCGGGGCGAGGGGGAAGAGCTATCGCGCCCTAACCACCTTCGACAGCTTCACCACCCGCCCGCCATCGCGCTCCTCGGCATAAGGCGCCAGGATTTCCAGCAGATCGCGGCCGCGCTGCGGGGCGGGGGCGACCAGCGCGCGGTTGGCGACCGAGTCCAGATGGCTGTGCATCAGGCCCATAACCTTGGCCTCATCGCCCTTCACCAGTGCCGCGATGATCGCGCGATGCTCGTTGATCGCGCATTCCGACGAATGCGGGCGGCTGTACAAGGATAAAGTGAGACAGCAGCGATAGGCGACCTCGCTGACGTAACGCACCAGGATAGGGCTGTTCGTCATGTGCGCAAGCAGGATGTGAAATTCCGTCGCCAGCCGGATCGACACCGCGTCCGAGCCGTCGCGGGCGCGGTCCTCGGCGTCGACATGGGCGGTGAGTTCGGCAATCTGGTTCTTGGTCAGCTTGCCGGCGAGTTGACGCACCACCAGGCGTTCAAGCTCGATCCGGATATCAAAGGCGTCGCGGGCTTCCTGCCAGCTCGGCGTCGCCACGACGGCAATCCGGTTGCGGCGAAGTTCGACGAGCCCTTCCGCGGCGAGTTGTCCCAATGCATGGCGGGCGATGGTGCGGCTGACGCCGAACCGTTCGCCAAGCGAATCCTCAGGCAGTTTCGCGCCGGGCTCCAGCGCCTGCTCGATAATGGCGCGGCGAAGCGCGCGGCAGATCACGCCGACCTTGTCGGACGATTCAGCAGTCTTGCTGGCGGCGCGAGGCGCCATCGAGGAATCCTTGGAAAAAAACTCCGAATGGGGTTGTCTTATCATAACCGCGCAACGATTGGACGCCTGAATTGCATGCAATTTGACGGCCGGATTGCACAAAAGGAATCCGGCGGTCTTGTCGATCCTTCGCAAAAACCTTGATTTTCAAGCGGGGTTTGGCTGGCATCCGGCTTGCATGCACTTGCTGCCATGATGCGCATGCAACCCCATTCCGAGTTCGCTGGCGTGCCGGTTTCGGCCAGTGCTGTGCCGATCGCCATCGAACTGTCCGAGGCCTCGGTCACGTTCGGCCGCGGCGACCGCGCGGTGCCGGCGCTTGGCACGACGAGCTTGCGGATCGCCGATGGCGAGTTCGTCGCGCTGGTCGGGCCTTCCGGATGCGGCAAGTCTACCATCCTGCGGCTGGTGAGCGGGTTGGTGCAGCCATCCACCGGCGTCGTCATCGTCGGCGGCCGGGAAGTGGCGGCGCGCGCGCTGCGGGTCGGCATGGCGTTCCAGAACCCGACCATGCTGCCCTGGATGACGATCGAGCGAAACATCATGCTGCCGCTCAAGATCGTCGAGCCGTTCCGGTCGCAGTTCCGCAAGCTGCGCAAAACCGAATACCGCGACAAGGCCAATGCGCTGCTGGAGCAGGTCGGCCTCAAGGGTTTTGACAACCGCTATCCCTGGCAACTGTCCGGCGGCATGCTCCAGCGTGCCAATCTGTGCCGTGCGCTGATCCACGAGCCGCGGATGCTGCTGCTCGACGAGCCGTTCGGCGCGCTCGACCAGTTCACGCGGGAAGAACTGTGGTCGATCCTGCAGGATCTCTGGATCGCCCACCAGCCGACCGTGCTGCTGGTAACGCATGACCTGCGCGAGGCCGCGTTCCTCGGTAGCCGCATCTGCGTGATGAGCGCGCGCCCTGGCCGTATCCTCGACGACAGCCACGTCACCTTCGCCCGTCCGCGCACGGTCGCGATGACGTTCGAGCCGGATTTCGTCGCGCTGAACCAGAAGCTGCGCGCGTTCATCGTCGATGCGCGCACGGCCTCGGCACAGAGAGCCACCTGACATGCCCGATCTCGATTATCGCCAGAAGGCCTGGTCGGCGGCATTGATCGTGCTGTTCTTCGTGGCCTGGGAATTATTCTGCCTGATGACCGGCATGTCCGACCTGGTGCTGCCGCGCCCGTCGCAGGTGTTCGTCACGCTGTTTGAAAAATTCCCGATTCTGTGGCCGCACATCCTGCAAACGCTGGCGACGACCATGATCGGCTTCGTGCTCGGCGTCGGCCTCGGCGTCGTGCTCGGCGCGGTGATCGGTGTTTCGAAGACCGCCTATGACACGGCCTATCCGCTGCTGGTCGGCTTCTCCTCCATCCCGAAAGTGGCCGTCGTGCCGATCTTTGTGCTGTGGTTCGGCTCCGGCTCGGTGCCGGCGGTATTGACCGCGCTGTCGATCTGCTTCTTCCCGATCGTGGTCAACATCGCGACGGGCCTCGCGACCACCGAGCCCGAACTGGAGGATGTGTTGAAGGCGCTCGGCGCCAGCAAGCTCGACATTCTCTGGAACGTCGGTCTGCCGAGGACCATGCCGTTCTTCTTTGCCTCGCTCAAGGTCGCGGTCTCCTACGCCTTTGTCGGCGCCGTGCTTTCGGAGACCGTCGCCTCGAACCGCGGCATCGGCAACGTCATGATGACCGCGTCCTCCAATTTCAACGTGCCGCTGGTGTTCGCCGGCCTGTTCGTTCTCGCCGGCCTCGGTGTCGCGCTTTACGTGATTTTCTCCGTGATCGAGGGGCGCGTAACCGGCTGGGCCACCCGCAAGAACGACCTGCTCGCAACATGAGAGACGTTTCCGCCAACGCCATTCAACCCTTCATCAAGGAGACCACGATGTTAGCCAGAGTAAGCGCCGCGCTGTTGGGAGTTGCCTTGTTCGCCGGCACCGCGTGTGCCCAGGAAACCACGATCAAGTTCACGCTCGGCTGGAAGACGCAAGGGTCGGACGCCGCGTTTTTCTACGCCAAGGACAACGGCTATTTCAAAGAGGAAGGCCTCAATGTCGTGATCGACCAGGGCGAGGGCTCGGGCGCCACGGTGACCCGCATCATGTCGGGCGCCTATGATGCCGGCTTCGGCGACGTCAACGCCATCATCCAGAACGCTTCGACCAAGCCGCAGGAAGCGCCGGTCATGGTCTACATGATCTGGAACCAGCCGCCATTCGCCATCGTCACCAAGAAGAGCAGCGGCATCAACACCATCAAGGATTTCGAGGGCCGCACGCTCGGCGGCGCGCAGGGCACGCCGACCACGCGGCTGCTGCCGGTGTTCGTCAGCAAGAACAAGCTGGAAGGCGAGAAGATCAAGATCTCCAACATGGCGCCCAACCTGCAGGAGCCGATGCTGATCAAGGGCGACATCGATGCAGCGCTCGTCTTCAACATCACCAGCTACTTCAACCTCGTGCTGAACCGCCAGGATCCCGACAAGGACTACAAATGGTTCTCGTTCGGTGAGTACGGCATGGACCTCTCTTCCAACGGCGTGATGGTTTCGAAGAAGCTGCTGGCCTCCAATCCGAAGGCCGTCGCCGGCCTCGTCCGCGCCGTCAACAGGGGCATGATCGCGATCGCCAAGGACCAGAACGCCGGCATGAAAGCCGCCGTCAATTACGACAATCTGATCAATGCCGAGGTCGAGAAGCGGCGCCTGCAATATTCCTTCGACAAGCTGATCGTCTCGCCCGAGATGAAGGAAATCGGCGTCGGCGACGTCAAGGACGACCGCATGGCCCGC
>CADEDX010000157.1 GCA_902826195.1 uncultured Bradyrhizobium sp.
CGCGCCGCCGCCGTTGAGCGATTGAAGGAAAGGCTCGACCGCGCCTATCGCGGCCAGCCGATGGACGAGGCCGCCGATCGCGCCTTTGCCGACGTCGTCGCGCGGTTTTCGATCCCGCGCGAAGTACCTGAAGCGCTGCTCGAGGGGCTGGCATGGGACGCCGAGGGGCGCCGTTACGAGACGCTGCCGGAGCTATACGCCTACGCCGCGCGGGTCGCCGGAACGGTTGGCGCCATGATGACGCTCGTGATGGGGCAGCGTACGCCCGAGATTGTCGCACGAGCCTGCGACCTCGGCGTTGCCATGCAACTGACCAATATCGCCCGCGATGTCGGTGAGGATGCACGCGCCGGCCGGCTTTATCTGCCGCAGTCATGGCTGCGCGACGCCGGCATCGAACCGGATGCGTGGCTGGCCAAGCCGGTGTTTACGCCCGAAATCGCAGTCATCGTGCAGCGCCTGCTTGAGGCTGCCGACGGCCTTTACGGCCGTGCCACGCTCGGCATCAGGAACTTGCCGCTGGGCTGCCGGCCGGGCATCTACGCGGCGCGTGCGCTCTATGCCGAGATCGGCCGTGAGCTGGAGCGGAGCGGGCTCGATTCGATTTCCCGGCGTGCGGTGGTTTCGACCAATCGCAAGCTCAAGGTGCTGGCGACAACGATAGGCTCGCTCGATCCGGAATGGGCGCCGGCAAGGAACCTGGCGCCGATCGCCCAACTCGACGAGACCCGGTTCCTGATCGCGGCGGTCGCGGTGACGCCGCTTCGCGAGCACGTGTCGAAAGGCAGAGCCAGGCCGATCGAGGATCGCGTCGTCTGGGTCATCGATCTGTTCACGCGGCTGGAGCAACGGGACCGGTTGCAGCGTTCGGCGTCGTTTAGATAGAGTTCGAATTCGATGTCCGGCGTCACGACCATCGACAACGCGACGACAAGACCTGCCGAACAACATCGTGCGCGGGCCAAGGTCTGGTTTGAGTCCTTGCGCGACCGGATCTGCGCCGAGGTTGAGGTGCTGGAACGCGAGGCCCCGGCGGAACTGTTTGCCGGAACACCTGCGACCTTTACATTCAAGCCGTGGAAGCGCGCGACCGGCAGCGGCGGCGGCACCGGCGGCTTTCTCAGCGAGGGCAGGCTGTTCGAGAAGATCGGCATCCACACCTCGTCGGCGAACGGCAAGTTGACGCCTGAGATGACGAAAACGCTGCCGGGCGACGGCGTACAGCTCGACTATGTCTCCACCAGTATCAGCCTGATCATGCATCCGCGCAGCCCGCGCGTGCCGACCGTGCATATGAATACCCGGTTTCTTTCGACGGCAAAGGGTTGGTTCGGCGGCGGTGCCGATCTCACGCCGATGTTGGCGGAGCAACGTTCAGGGGACGCGCCGGACGCTATAACGTTTCACGATGCGATGAAACGCGCCTGCGACGCGCACGATCCCGCTTACTATGACAAGTTCAAGCCGTGGGCGGATACATATTTCTTCCTGCCGCATCGTGGCCAGGCGCGCGGTGTCGGCGGAATCTTCTACGATCATCTCAACACGGGCGATTTCGAGAAGGATTTTGCTTTCACTCGGGATGTCGGGCTGGCCTTGCTGGATGTCTATCCGCGGATCGTCCGGAAGCGGATGATGGAGCCGTGGACCGAAGCCGAGCGGGCCCAGCAACTCGCCTGCCGCGGGCTCTATGTCGAGTTCAATCTGCTTTACGACCGCGGAACGATGTTCGGGCTTCAGACCGGCGGCAACATCGAGACCATCCTGAGTTCGATGCCGCCACTGGTGAGCTGGGCATAGAATTCCAGGAGCGAGGAGGGGCACGCCGTGGACGACTATCTCGGATTTATCGAGTTTTTCGTCGTGGCAATGTTCATCATGGCCTGGGGTGTGCTTGAGCTGGTCGGAAAGCGGCTCGACAGGAAGAAGGAAGCCGAACGGGCAAAGCAGGAGAACGCGACCCCGCCATCCTAGATGGCGCGTTGCTATCGTCGCGCCCGCGGCATCCGGAACGGGAGCATCGCCTGCACGATCGGCATCCTGAAGCGATCCAGCGACAGGCTTTCGTGCATCAATGTCACGGGTTCATCCAGCAGTTTGGCCGAGATCACCGACCGCGCATAAAACGGCGCGTCTTCCAGTGTTTTCAGGACACGCGGGGCGTCCTCGCTGCGGACGGCGCGGCCAACCCGCCAACCCGTGGGTTTGAGCGTATGAAGCGCCGGTGGTTCGAATGTCTGCATGCGACCGTGCGGATCAAAGGACATCGCGAGATCGACACGGCTGCCGTCGCGCCGTAGCGCCTCATACAGGATGACGGCGCCGTCACGCGTTGCGCCGCGTGACCATTGCCAGTCGACAAAGCCGCTTTCGAGCGGCGCGCCGCCCAGGTTCATGTCGAAATAGCCGTCGCCCTGCCAGCGCAGCTGCGGCGCATCGAGCGCGACCTGCACCCGCGCGCAGGGTGCAATCGGCCACCAGCGATGATTGCCGCTTTCGTTCAGCGTGAATACTTGCTGCTTGCTTGCGGTGGGAACGACGCGTATGGTGCCGCGGAGACGGCGGGGGATCGGGACCGTTATCTCGTCGATGTGAATGACGAGCGAATGGCCGTCCCACGCAAGATGGCTCGGACCCACGGTGAACAGATTTGAGGCGCGGCTGACGGCGTCACGCGGCCGCTCGGTCATCGCCCAGCGGTTGCTTCCCTTGGTGTAGACGGCGACATTGATGGCGCAATGGTTCAGCGGATCGGCCGGGCCGTTGCGCCGTGCGAAAGCATAATAGGGCGAGAATACGCTGCCGATGAAAGCGATGATGGTGATGCCGTGTTGCCCGTCGTCGCTCAGCGCGTCGACATACCACCACGCATAACCGTTTGGCGGAACGATCTTGGAGAAGTCAGGTCCGCCAGCAGGCTCGCTGCCGCCGACCGGCCCGCCAGCGCCGCCATCGGCACTCCCGGACCGGGATGCGTGCTGCCCCCCGCCAGATAAAGCCCCGGGATTTTCGTCCGGGCTCCCGGCCGCTGAAAAGAGGCCGTCCATCCGTGTGAGCTGCGGCCGTAAAGCGCGCCGCCCGTCGCCGGAAACATCCGGTTGAAATCCGCAGGCGTCGTCACCTGCATCGCATCCGTCTGTCGCTGGATCTGCAGCCCGCGCCGCCTCAGCACGCCTAATGTCCGCTGCGCGCATTGTTCCACCTCCGCTGCATCGTAGGAATGCCGGTCGCCATTGGCGGGTGCGTTGACGAGGATCAGAAGCCGTTCCGGCTCTGACCTGACGATGTCGCTGCCGTCGCGATCCTGCGCGCAGACATACACTGTCGGTTCATCGGGCAACTTGTCGCGTACAAAGATATCATCGAATTCGGCGGCATAATTGGCCGAGAAGAACACGTTGTGGCGGTGCAGCGGGAACCCGTCGGTTTTCGCGACGGCACTCCATGTCATGGCCGAGAGCGAGCGCGCACGATCCGGAATCGCCGCGGCACCGCGGCGGGCAGGGATACCGAAAAGTCCATTGGCGACGGCGCCAACGTCGGCGTTCACGATGACGGCGTCAGCTAGAATGCGCTCGCCGCTCGCCAGCTTGACGCCGGCGGCGCGACCGCAGGAGAGGATAACTTCGCTCACCTCCTGACCGCAGCGAATCGTGGCGCCAAAGGACCTCGCGCCGTCCGCCAGCGCGGTGGCCAGGGCCTGCATGCCGCCGTCGATACTCCAGACGCCTTCACGCTCCACATGTGCCACCAGCATCAAGGTCGCCGGCGCAAGATAGGGCGACGACCCGCAATAGGTGGCATAGCGTCCGAACAGTTGCTGCAGCCGTGGATCGGCAAAGTAACGCCCGAGCGCCGACCACATCGAGGAGAACGGCTTGATCTGCGGCAGCCGCATCAGCCCGCGAAGGCCGTCGGCGCCGATCAGTCCGCCCATGCTTGGCTGCGAAGCGCGCAGGAACGGCTTTTCGAGAATGTCATAGATGCGCTTGGTATCCCGGCAGAAGGTGCGATAGCCGTCGGCCTCCGCAGCGCCCGCAAATTCCCCGATCGCGTTGATCGTTCGTTCTTCATCGGCAAACAAATCGAGCCTGCTGTGCTCGTCCCAGGCGTGCCTTGCCAGAATTTCGAGTGGGCGAAGGCGAATATGATCGGCAAAATTCTTGCCGGCTGCCGCAAACAGCTCCTCGAACACGCTGCGCATCGTGAACACGGTCGGACCGCTGTCGATCAACGCCGGACCGATCGCAACCTGCCGCATCTTGCCGCCAACGGACGTGCTGCGCTCGAGAACGGTGACATCCAATCCGCGTGCTGCGAGTGCGAACGCTGAAACCAGACCGGCCGCGCCTCCACCAACGATGACAACACGATCTCCGGGCATGTTCGCGCAGGCTCCGCGTTCCGATTGACATGTGTCAATATTTATTTACAGTCCACTAGACAAGTCAAATTGACATTCCTCGTGTTCGACATGGGAGCCTGCCAATGATGGACGTCACCAACAGGATCGAGCGGGCCCTCAACGACGCGATCGGTCGCGCGGAGGTTCCAGGGTGTCCCCCGCAGCTCGCCGCGGCGATGCGGTATGCGGTATTTCCCCGCGGCGCGCGGGTGCGTCCAAGGCTCTGTCACAGTGTCGCGGCGGCCTGCGGTGAAGATCATCCGGCGGCAACGGAGGCCGCGGGTGCCGCGCTTGAATTGCTGCATTGCGCTTCGCTGGTGCATGACGATTTGCCGTGTTTCGACGCAGCCGAGACCCGGCGCGGACGTCCATCGGTTCACAAGGCCTTCGGCGAGCCGCTGGCGGTTCTCACCGGCGATGCGCTGATCGTGCTCGCGTTCCAGACACTGGCGCGTCTTCAATGCGCGCCGGAGCGGCTCGCGCCGCTGACGCTCACGATTGCCCAAGCGGTCGGCGTGCCCTTTGGCATCGTGGCGGGCCAGGCCTGGGAATGCGAATCGCAGATCGATCTCGCGCATTATCATCGCTCCAAGACCGGCGCGTTGTTCGCCGCGGCGACCGTTGCCGGAGCAGCATCCGCCGGTGCGGATGCCGAGCCATGGCGAATGGTCGGCGAGAAGCTCGGCGAGGCCTATCAGGTCGCCGACGATATCCGCGACGCCGCTTCGGATGAGCAGGAGATCGGCAAGCCGGTCGGCCGCGATCTCGCGCTGGGTCGTCCGAGTGCGGTGATTGAACTCGGCCTCGATGGCGCGCTCTACCGGCTGCATGAATTGGTACATGGTGCCATCGCTGCGATGCCGCCGTGCCCCAATGGCGCCGAACTGCGTTCGCTGATGCTCTCGGAGGCCAAACGCCTGGTACCTGCCAAGCTTGCGCAGTTTGCTGCGTAGCCGGCATGGCCACGATCGCGCATCGCAGCGTCGCGGGTGAGGACCCCGGCGCGCGGGGCGGCGAGGAGGCCGATCGGCCGCCTGCACCGGAAGTAGGAACTATTCCGCGGCTGTCGTTGCACGACCGACTGCTCGGTCTGCGCGACAGGATACTCGCCGATCCGGGTTTCCAGCGATTTGCAGGCACTTTTGCACTAACAAGGCCCATCGCGCGGCGGCGGGCGAGCAAGCTCTTCGACCTCTGCGCCGGTTTCGTCTACTCGCAGATCTTGCTCGCTTGCGTCCGCCTCAAATTATTCGATCAACTGACCGACGGGCCGTTAAGCGTTGCGGAATTGTCGTCGCGGCTGCCGCTGCCTGCCGACGCCACCGTGCTGCTGCTTGACGCCGCGGTGTCCCTGCAACTGCTGCAGCGGCGCAGCGACGGCCGTTACGGGCTCGGCTCGCTTGGCGCGGCCTTGCTGGGCAATCCCGGCGTCATCGCGATGATCGAACATCATGCGATGCTCTACAGCGACCTGCAGGATCCCATCGGGTTGCTGCGCGGCAACGTGGGTGCAGGCCAGCTCGCAGCCTACTGGCCCTATGCGGGCAATCGCAGGGCGTCCAATCTTTCGCATGAAGCGATCGCGCCTTACACCGCGCTGATGGCGGCGTCGCAGCCGATGATTTCCCGGCAGGTGCTGTCGGCCTATTCGTTCCGTGAACATCGCTGTCTGCTGGATATCGGCGGCGGCGACGGTTCCTTCATTGCGGAGGTTGCCGCGCATAGCCCGACACTGCGCTGTGTTCTGTTCGATTTGCCGGCGGTCGCCGACCAGGCGAGCGAACGGTTTCGTTCCGTCGGGCTGTCCTCGCGCGCGGTTGCGATCGGCGGCAGTTTCCTGACCGATCGGCTGCCCGAGGGCGCCGATATCGTCTCCCTGGTGCGGGTTATCCACGACCATTGCGACGTCGACGTCATGACCCTGCTGCGTGCGATCCGTCGCGCTCTGCCGGCCGACGGAACCCTGCTGATCGCCGAGCCGATATCGGGCGTGCGCGGCGCCGAGCCGATCGGGGACGCCTATTTCGCCTTCTATTTGCTGGCGATGGGCAGTGGCCGGCCCCGGACCTTCGCACGGCTCAAGGAAATGCTCGGCGAGGCGGGCTTCATCGATATCGCATTGCGGCCGGCCGCGATGCCGATGCTGTCCAGCGTCCTCACGGCGCGAACAGGCTAAGAATTATGTTAATCTAACTTGACAGTTCAGAACGTCAGGTTAGCATTACAGTCGCGGAATTCCCTCCGCATCCCGTCAAGATCGGAGTGGCGATGGATACCATCGCAGTGATCCTCAGGCAGCCGGAGCAGATCGAACTCGATCGGCTTGCGTTGACTCCCCCGACCCCCGACGACGTCGTCGTCGATATCGACTGGAGCGGCGTCAGCGCCGGCACCGAGCGGTTGCTGTGGTCGGGACGGATGCCCCCGTTTCCGGGAATGGGATATCCGCTGGTGCCCGGCTATGAGTCGGTCGGCCGCGTGGTCGAAGCGGGATCCGAAACCGATCTGCTTCCCGGCCAGCAGGTCTTCGTGCCTGGCGCGAAATGTTTTGGCGAAGTCCGCGGCCTGTTCGGTGCATCCGCCTCGCGCCTCGTGGTGCCGGCAAAACGCGTGGTGCCGCTCGATCGGAACCTTGGTGAGCGCGGAATCCTGTTGGCGCTGGCCGCAACGGCCTATCACGCCATCGCGGCGCGCGGCGCGTCAGCGCCGGACTGCATCGTCGGTCACGGCGTGCTGGGGCGACTATTGGCCCGCATCTCGATTGCGGTTCGCAACGATCCGCCCACCGTGTGGGAAAAGAATCCGGCGCGCGCCGGAGGCGCCATCGATTACGGCGTCATCGATCCCGAGCACGACATACGCCGCGACTACAAGAGCATCTACGACGTCAGCGGCGATGCGGGTCTGCTCGATTCGCTGATCGGCCGCATCGCGCCGGGAGGCGAGATCGTACTGGCCGGATTCTACAGCGAGAGGCTGTCCTTTGCGTTTCCGCCCGCATTCATGCGCGAGGCCCGGCTTCGCATTGCTGCCGAATGGCAACCGTCCGATCTCGCCGCGGTCACGGCGTTGATCGAGTCCGGACGGCTTTCGCTCGACGGGCTGATTACCCATCACCACGACGCTCGCGATGCCTCCAACGCCTATCGCATCGCGTTCGAGGATTCGGCGTGCCTGAAAATGGTTCTGAACTGGAGTTCACTCTCATGAATGCCGTACCTCAAATCAACATGAAGGACGCGCTCCGGGCTGAAGCCGCGATCGAGCCGGATGCACCGCTGACGACGCCGGTCATCAAGGAAACCCAGATCATCGCGATCTACGGCAAGGGCGGCATCGGCAAGAGTTTCACGCTGGCCAACCTGTCCTACATGATGGCGCAGCAGGGCAAGAAGGTACTGCTGATCGGTTGCGATCCGAAGAGCGACACCACCTCGCTGCTGTTCGGCGGGCGCGCGTGCCCGACCATCATCGAAACGTCGTCCAGGAAGAAGCTGGCCGGCGAGGAGGTGAAGATCGGCGACGTCTGCTTCAAGCGCGACGGCGTGTTCGCGATGGAGCTTGGCGGTCCCGAAGTCGGGCGCGGCTGTGGCGGGCGCGGTATCATTCACGGTTTCGAATTGCTGGAGAAGCTCGGCTTCCACGAGTGGGGTTTCGACTACGTTCTGCTCGACTTCCTCGGCGACGTCGTCTGCGGCGGCTTCGGCCTGCCGATCGCGCGCGACATGTGCCAGAAGGTCATCGTCGTCGGCTCGAACGACCTGCAGTCGCTCTACGTCGCCAACAATGTCTGCTCGGCGGTCGAGTATTTCCGCAAGCTCGGCGGCAATGTCGGCGTCGCCGGCATGGTCATCAACAAGGACGATGGCACCGGGGAGGCGGCAGCGTTCGCGCAGACCGTCGGCATTCCCGTTCTCGCAGCGATCCCGGCCGACGATGACATCCGCAAGAAGAGCGCGAATTACGAGATCATCGGACTGCCGGGCGGGCAGTGGAGTTCTCTATTCGAGGAACTCGCAACGAACGTCGGCCTGGCGCCGCCGGTTCGCCCCACGCCGCTGACGCAGGACGGCCTGCTCGGCCTGTTCAAGGGCGAAGTGGTTGGCCGCGGCGTCGTGCTCGATCCCGCCACCATGGAGGACATGTGCGGCAGGTCGGTCGTGGACAAGCCATCACTCGAAGTCGTCTACGACGCAGCGTGAGGATCGCCATGATGCGGTGCGCGACATGAACGTTATTCTGCCCAGGTATGCGGGCGCGATCGCCGAGTCGGTCGTCAATGAACCTGTTGAGGTCGTCGTTGACGTGGAAGCCGCTGCGACGGATGCGGCTGTTGCACCTCCCGCGATCAATGCCGCGGCGGCGAAGGGTGACGGCCTGGGCTGTCACGCTGGCGCCGCAGAACTTAAGGCCGCCGCCAGCGCCGCAGGCAAGAGCGAAACGCTGGATCGCTACGCGGCGGATTATCCCAAGGGGCCGCACGACCAACCGCAGAGCATGTGCCCGGCGTTCGGGTCGCTGCGGGTCGGGTTGCGGATGCGGCGCACCGCGACGATTCTCTCGGGTTCCGCCTGCTGCGTCTACGGTCTGACCTTCACCTCGCATTTTTACGGTGCCCGACGCACCGTGGGTTACGTGCCTTTCAATTCGGAGACGCTGGTTACCGGCAAGCTGTTCGAGGACATCCGCGAAGCCGTCTTCAAGCTGGCCGACCCCGCGCTCTACGACACCATCATCATCACCAATCTCTGCGTGCCAACCGCCTCGGGCGTGCCACTCGACCTGCTGCCGGATGAAATCAACGGCGTGCGAATCATCGGCATCGACGTGCCGGGCTTCGGCGTCCCAACCCACGCCGAAGCCAAGGACGTGCTTGCGGCGGCGATGCTCGAATATGCCCGCAAGGAAGTCGAACAGGGGCCGGTGCAGGCCCCCCGCGGCGGCAAGAGCGAGCGTCCGACGGTCACGCTCGTGGGCGAAATGTTCCCGGCCGATCCCGTCGGTATCGGCATGATGCTGGAGCCCCTGGGGCTCGCGGCTGGACCTGTCGTGCCGACCCGCGAGTGGCGCGAATTATACGCTGCGTTGGATTGTTCGGTGGTCGCCGCGATCCATCCATTCTACACGGCGAGCTTCCGGCAGTTCGATCTCGCCGGTCGCAGGATCGTCGGCTCCGCGCCGGTCGGTCACGACGGCACGGAGGCCTGGCTCGAATCGATCGGGACGGCGTGTAACGTTGCCCGCGACAAGATCGATGCCGCCAAGAACCGCTTCCTGCCGATGATCAAAACGGCGTTGGCGGCGAAACCGGTCAATGCCCGCATTACTGTCTCCGGATATGAAGGGTCCGAGCTGCTGGTTGCGCGGCTGCTGATCGAAAGCGGCGCTCACGTGCCGTATGTCGGCACGGCATGCCCGAGAACCCGATGGTCAGACCCGGATCGGGAATGGCTGGAAAGCAAGGGCACGCGCGTCCAATACCGCGCGTCGCTGGAGATGGATCTGGCTGCCGTCGGCGAGTTCAAGCCGGATCTTGCGATCGGTACAACGCCGGTGGTGCAGAAAGCAAAGCAGCTCGCGATTCCGGCGCTCTATTTCACCAATCTGATTTCGGCGCGACCGCTGTTCGGCGTCGCCGGCGCAGGCTCGCTGGCGCAGGTCGTCAACGCCGCGCTCGCCAATCAAGGCCGCTTCGACGAGATGAGGGAGTTCTTCGGCGACGTTGGCGAAGGTCACGCCGCGGGTGTCTGGGAAGACACGCCAAAGGAGAACGTCGCGTTCCGGGAGAAATACAGGAAGCAGATCGAAGCCCAGGCCAAGAAGCGCAAAGCCGAGGAGATGATCTGATGCTCGTCCTCGATCACGATCGCGCGGGTGGATATTGGGGGGCCGTTTATGCCTTCACCGCCGTCAAGGGAATGCAGGTCATCATTGATGGCCCGGTCGGATGCGAGAATCTGCCGGTCACCTCGGTGCTGCATTATACCGACGCGCTGCCGCCGCACGAATTGCCGATCGTGGTCACCGGTCTTGGCGAGGAAGAACTCGGCCAGACCGGAACCGAGGGCGCGATGAAGCGCGCGCATCGCGTGCTGGATCCGTATCTGCCGGCAGTCGTGGTCACCGGCTCGATCGCCGAGATGATCGGCGGTGGTGTCACGCCGGAGGGTACCAATATCAAGCGCTTCCTCCCGCGCACCATCGACGAGGACCAGTGGCAGAGCGCCGATCGCGCCATCGTCTGGCTATGGAAGGAATACGGCGTCAAGAAGATCCCGGAGCGCAAGCCGCGCGCCGAGGGCGTAAAACCGCGGGTCAACATCATCGGGCCGATCTACGGCACGTTCAACATGCCGTCCGACCTCGCCGAAATTCGCCGGCTGATCGAGGGCATCGGCGCGGAAGTCAACATGGTGTTTCCGCTCGGTAGCCATCTCGCGGATATTCCAAAACTCGTCAACGCCGACGTCAACGTATGCATGTACCGCGAATTCGGACGGATGCTGTGCGAGGCGCTGGAGCGGCCGTATCTGCAGGCTCCGATCGGCCTGCATTCGACCACCAAATTCCTGCGCAAGCTCGGCGAACTGCTGGGTATCGACCCCGAGCCGTTCATTGAGCGCGAGAAGCACACCACTATCAAGCCGCTGTGGGACCTCTGGCGTTCGGTCACGCAGGACTTCTTCGGCACCGCGAGCTTCGCTATCGTCGCCAACGAGACCTATGCGCGCGGGGTCAGGAACTTCCTCGAAACCGAGATGGGCCTGCCATGCACGTTCTCCTTTGCGCGCATGTCCGGCGTCAAGCCGGACAATGACGCTGTGCGATCGGCGGTGCGCGAGAAGCCGCCGCTCATTTTGTTCGGCAGCTATAACGAGCGGATGTATCTCGCCGAGGCTGGCGGGCGCGCTGTCTACGTGCCGGCGTCATTTCCAGGCGCCGTAATCCGCCGCCACACTGGCACGCCGTTCATGGGTTACTCCGGCGCCACCTATCTGGTGCAGGAAGTCTGCAACGCGCTGTTTGATGCGCTTTTCAACATCCTGCCGCTGGCGGCCGACCTTGATCGCGTCGATCCCACGCCTGCGCGGCTGCACGAGGAAATTCTATGGAGCGACGATGCCAAGGCACTGCTCGACGAAGTGCTCGAGGCGCATCCCGTGCTGGTACGCATTTCGGCGGCCAAACGCCTGCGCGATGCTGCGGAGCGTGGCGCGCGCCGGGCCGGGGAGGGGCGCGTCACTACCGAACTGGTCGCGAAAGCCCGCGCGGCACTGATGGATGGGCAACCCGCATGAGAATGATCGAAGCCAGTCTTTATCCGGTGATCCCTTATTTGCATGTGCGACAGCACGATTGGGAGGTGACGTCGATGTCCGATTATGTCCACACGGGCCGTCGTTCGAAAACGTTGGCCGAGCACCGGACCATTGAGTACCGGCTGATGTTCGCCGCCTGTTATTTATTGTCGCTTGCGAGCGCAATCATCGGGCGGCTGATGCCGTGGCGCAAGCACGCAGGCCGGGCCAGCATGCGGGATTCGGTTTTCAAAGAGGCCAGCAGCGCCGCCAGCGTTTGGGTGGCGTCGTCATTCATGGGTTTGTAATCGGGTTTCGTCCGGCCGTGCCGGGCGGAAAGCTGCCGAATCTTAGAAGATCCGGCATTCGCTGTCGCCCACGCTTGGGCGGCGAACGGCCGAAAGGCCCTCACTGGGAGTACTCAAAATGAGCAACGGTTCCGTATCGGGGCTGTCTGAAGCTGAAGCGAAGGAATGCCACTCGATATTCATAACGAGCTTCTTTCTCTTCACGGCGATCGCGGTGGTCGCCCACATCCTCGCTTGGATGTGGCGTCCCTGGTTGCCGGGCCCCGGCGGCTACAAGACGGCGTTGGATGGCATTCAGCACTTCGCCCAAGTTTCCATCTCCTATTTGACCTGACGGGAGGCAACAAACATGTGGCGAATTGGGCGTCTGTGCGATCCGCGGCGGGCACTGGTCGCGCGCTGCACGTTCCGGCTCGGCCGGGCGATGGGGA
>CADEDX010000158.1 GCA_902826195.1 uncultured Bradyrhizobium sp.
AGATAGTCGGCCGATCGTCATACGTTCTCCAGCGGACTAGCGCGAAAAGCGGCTACTTCTGCCAGGTGGCTGGCGTCGACATGGGGGAACCGGAAGAACATGCCGCAAGTCGACGCGGCCCGACTGTTCACTTTTGCTCATTGCCGGACTTTTCGGCGCGTGGACCCAGCCGACTGATTAATTTGATACAGACAGCATCAGGCCGGTTTGTGATGGTCGCCTCGACAAACCGCGAGGTCACCCAATGCACATGTCGAGTGAGAGCCTGTTGGTCATATTATTGGTCGGCCTCGTTGCCGGTTGGCTGGCCGGTCAGATCGTGCAAGGCACCGGCTTCGGAATCATCGGCGATATCATCATCGGAATCCTGGGTGCCTTTTTCGGAAGCTGGTTGCTACCCCGACTGGGTGTTCATCTCGGAACCGGATTGATCGGTGCAATCGTCAATGCCACCATCGGCGCCGTCGTGCTTCTGCTCATCGTCCGTCTGATCCGCGGCGGCGGATGGGGCTGGCAACGGAGCTGGTGGCGCCGATAGATCCCGCTGGGGGCGCAGGTTCGGCTCGGCAGTAAAATAAAATCGCGATCAATGGGCGTGAACCCTCTCACGGCTCGCGCGCGATCTCGGGCTTGTCATACAGGACTGCGTTGAGCAGCGAACTGTTGACCTCGATCTTTCCGTTGTAGCTGATGAAGCCGAGCTTGCGAAACTTGTTCATGAAGAAGCTGACGCGGGATCGCGTCGTTCCGATCATTTCGGCCAGTGTTTCCTGGCTGATGTTCGGCGTGATCAATTGAGGGCTGCCCTCCTTGCCGAAATTCGCCAGCAACAGCAGCAGGCGCGCCAGCCGCTTTTCACTGGAATTGAACAGCTGGTCGATCAGATCCTCTTCAATCCGGCTGTTGCGGGTCAGCAGATAGCTCATGAACAGTTCGGAAAACTTCTGTTGATCGTGCAACGCCGCCAGCATCGCTGGCTTGGTTATCGCGGTGATCAGGCAGTCCTCCATGGCGGTCGTCGTCGCAATGCGCAGCGAGTGGCCGTTCATGCAGCCTTCGCCAAAGAACTGACCGGGCCCCAGGATGCCGACCACGGCTTCCTTGCCCTGCTCGGAGATGACAACAACCTTGACCCGACCGTTCTGGATATAGAAGACCGAGTTGGCCGCGTCGCCTTGGGCGAAGATGATCTCGTCCTTGTGAAACTCAAGGATGGTCTTCCCCTCGCCAACCTTGGCGAGAAATTCCTTCGGCTCAAAAGCCTGATTGGTATTGCCAGGCATTTGGGTCCGGACCTCCGATGAGACGCCTACCTTAAGCCATTGCAGCCGGCGACGCCCGAAATAAAAGTGCTCGACTCGCGCCCATTGCAGCCATCGAAGGGACGATTTCGCAGAAAAGCCTTTGCGGAAAGGAAGCGGCGTTCCTGCGCGTGGGCCATTTCATCGATGGCCATCGGCATGCCTTCGTTCCGATCGAGGGGGCCGGCCTGTTCCCGCAGAATGGTCGATTACCGATCCAAACCCTTCCGGCCGGCTATCTGCGCACTGAGATGACAATGCCGCAGTGGTTGCAGCGAAATACCCGCTCGGCAGGATACAGGCCAGCGCTGCGAAGGTCGGTCACGTGCGTCATATGCGCGCCGCAATCCTTGCAGGCGCGTGCGGGCATTTCATCTGAACGGGTCGCGGAGACGGCCATCGCGCATGAATGACAGATAAGGCGGATTGCCGCTGAGCAATTTGGCACACACTCGAAGATAAATGCCGGGCAGGTCGTCGACCTGGCCTGCAGACAGCATCGTCGACCAAGGATGGAACCGAACCGCACCCGGGCCGGTCGCTTGGGCCGCTCACGTTGGTGCCACCAATTGCCCCTGAAGCCATGCAATTGTTCTCGGGGATCTCATCGGATCAAGCTTTTCAGCCACAACTTGATGGACTCCCCTGCAGGCCGGGCACTCAAGCGTCGAGATATCAAAGCCCGAGAAGCCGGATGTAACCCGCACCAGCTTCGTTGCTATCTGGCACCTCGGACAAAGTGGAGAGGAATGGTGGAACATGATTTTACGCCTCGATCGGGCGGGAGCACGACATAACTCCCGGTCACCGATCTGCCAGGGCGGGCGGTGATGGAGTCAGCATCGAACCTGGGGAATTTCGCCGCTGTACCGTTTTGCTCACATTCAAAAACAATCAAGCGGATCGTTAGCGAAGTGCGCCGCCTCCGGATGCAACTTAGGGCAATTGCCCTGAATAAGAACAGCCTTTGCAGGGGCGAGCGCGGCACGCTCGCAAAAAAGGTGCCGGGGCCGATAGCTGAAAAAACAAACCGCCCACCTGCTTTCGCAGATGGGCGGCTGTATCCGCCGCCGGGCGTCATGGGGGCATCACGCCTGCGGCTGAACGCTCATGTTCGATCAGCCCTGCTGCGGCTGGTCGTTCGGCGGGGTCGGACGCGGCTTGTGCTGCGCCATGAACGCGTCGAACTCTTCCTTGTCCTTGGCGTGACGTAGGCGGTCGAGGAAATTCCGGAACTCGACCTGCTCTTCCTCGAGACGGCGCAGGGTTTCCGTGCGGTACTCGTCGAAGGCGCGGTTACCACTGGTGGGTTGGCCGAAACCGAAGCCGCCAAAGCCGCGGCCCTCCATGCGGCCACGCATCCGGTCCATCTTGTACTGCATCCGCTCCATCTTGTTCTGCCAGCGGTCTCCGTTGCTCCAGCAACCCATTTTTCTGCTCCCGAGTGTGAAAAAGAGAAGGGCGAGGCCGATCGGCCACCAGATGATGAAGCCCAGGATGGTCACGGCGATCCAGCCGGGATGCCAGGGGCTCTCAAGCATATGCGGGCGTGGGCGGTAGTTCTCGTCCGTCGTCGGGCCGCGCCATCGATTGACATCTGCGGTGTAGGCCATTTCCCTCTCCATGACGGCAATCACGCCGTTGTGAATGTAAATAACATTTACATACCTAAACCATCCAGCGGTTTTGTCAAGCGGGCGGCTCGCCGCGCCTCTCAAAAAATTATTTGGGGATGCCCCAGGGGCCTGATGGAGGCACCGGTGGCGGACCGGCCGGCTTTGGTTCCGGCCGGCGGTCGGTGGGGAAGCCGAGGCCGCGCAGATAGATCAGCACTTCGGCTTCCAAGAGATCCTCGGGCGACATCGGCAGTTTGCGCCGCGCCGCATCGCCGCGTCCGAACAATGACGCCACGCCGTGCGCCATCGACCAAATGTGCAGCGCCATCATCATCGCCGGCGGCCGCGGCATGCCGGGCGGCGCCATCGCCGCGAGCCGCTCGGCAGCGGCGCGGATGATGGCGAAGGCGCGCTCGCTCGCAGCCATCAATGTAGGGTTTGCATCGACAGGAATGCCGGATTCGAACATCGCCGAATAGAACGCGGGTTCGTTACGGGCGAACGCAAGATAAGCTTTCCCGACCCGCTCGAACGCCGACACTGTGTCCGGCCGGCCGTCGTCCCATGCCTGCGTTAGCAGCGCCTCGAACTGCTCAAACCCGCGCTGGGCGATCGAAGACAACAATTCATCGCGATCGCGGAAGTGACGGTACGGCGCGGCGGGGCTGACGCCCGCCATCCGCGCCGCGTCAGCAAAGGTGAAGCCAGCCGCACCCTTCTCGGCGATCAAGCCGAGTGCCGCCTGCAGCAGCGCCTCCTTCAGATTGCCGTGATGATAGCCGCGCTCGGCGCGGCGTTGTTCCTTGCGCCAGCTCATGTGAACGGCTTTTACATGAGACGGATGAAAAGGTCACTTATTTTGCGCGTTCAGGAAGGTTAACGCGGGGATAGGCGCATGGCTCTCCCTCTCCCCGTTCTTCACGGGGAGAAGGAGACCTGCTGCCAGGCGCATCCCTATCGATGGATCTCTAGTTCCTCAGCGCGGATCGGATCAGTCTCTCGACGATATCATCCGCGGAGAGAGGCCCCTCACCCGCCCCTCTCCCCGCAAAGCGCGGGGAGAGGGCGAGGAAAGACCGTTCGCTTGCCTCACCGCGCCTTGTGTGCATTGCCCTTCTGCAGTTCCTCGAAACCCTTGGCCGCCTGCTGCACCTCCTCGGAGAAATCGGCCATTTCCTGCACCTGGCGGATTTCGATGATCTCGTTCGCGGAGGCCGGACATTTTTTCGCCCAGGCGATCGCCTCCTCGCGCGACTTCACAGAGATCATCCAGTAACCGCCGAGGACCTCCTTGGACTCGGCGAACGGGCCGTCGGTGACGACCGGCTTGTCGGTGGCGAAGGAAACCCGAGCGCCCATCGACGGCGGATGCAGCCCGTCGAGCGCGATCAGCACGCCGGCCTCCTGCAGCGCCTCGTTGTATTTCATCATCGCCTTGACCCTTTCAGGGTCGAACTGGACGTCCGGCGACGCGGTCTCATAGCCCAGCGGAATCATCAGCATCATGAAGCGCATGGTGGGATCCTTCTGTGTTGCCGTCATTCCAAGGCGCGAAGCGAACCCGGAATGACGGAGGGGATTACATCAGCGCCGCTTGCGCGCGCATCCGCTCTTGCTTCTCGCGCAGCTCGGGAGTCAGCGCTTCGCCAAAATCTTCCGCGGCCAACACCTGGCGGATTTCGATCTCCTCGCCACGCGTGAAGGGCGCGCGGCTCATCCACTCAATCGCCTCATCCAGCGATTTGGTGTTGATCAGCCAGAAACCGCCGACGAGATCGCCTGACAGCGCGAACGGTCCGCGGCGGACGCTGCTTTGTCCGCTGTCATACCTGATCCGCGCACCCTTGGCAGTCGGGTGCAGGCCCTCACCCGCCTCCATCACGCCTGCCTTGCATATTTCTTCATTGAATCGGCCCATCGCGGCCAGTAGTTCCGTACTGGGCAGGACGCCGGCTTCCGAATCCTTGCTGGCCTTTACAATCACCATGAATCGCATTGTCGTTCTCCGGCATGACCTGGGCCCGGGCAACGTCGCGCGGGCCTTCGTCAACAAGACGAGCGGGGATTTAGGGCCCCGACATTTCGCGAGAATTATTTCCGAGGTAATTGTTCTGCCGCTGTGTCCTGTCAGGACTCCCTGGGCACCATCTGGAAATACGGCTCGGCTTCCCGTATTACCCTGGCGAACGAGGGCCGCGCTTTCAACCTTTCGAAATAGGCGAAAACATTGCTGTTCGTGTCCCCGAACGGCACCACCATGCTGCCGTAGAACAGCGAAGGCGCGGCGGCGCAATCAGCGAGACCAAAATCCTCGCCCACGGCCCAACCGCCCTTTGCCATCTGCTGTTCGATCATGGCGTAGGATGTCCGCAACTGCGCGCGGGCCTCCTCGACGCCGAGCGGATCCCGCTTGTCCGCGGGTCGCATCCGGTCGATCATGATCTTCTGCATCGGCAGATGGACGTAGAGATCATAGAAGCGGTCGTACAGCCGCGTCTTTAAGGCGCGATCGGAATCGTCGGGAATGAAGCGGGTGCGCCCGCGGTAATGGCGATCCAGATATTCGACGATAATGCTGGATTCCGGCACGGTCTCGTTTCGCGCGTCGTCGCGCAAGACCGGAAACTTGCCGATGCCCCACAGCTTCGCCAGCGCTGCGCGCTCGGTCGGGTTGCCGAGGTCGACCAGGTTCGGCGTGAACGGAATGTCGTTCTCGTACAGCGCGATCAACGCCTTCCAGCAGTACGAGGCCAGCGGATGGAAATGCAAGGTCAGCGACATGAAATATCTCCCTTTGTGACAAGACGGCTCGCATCGGCGGGTGCCGACATTGACCCCAAGATTATTTTTCCCGCCGCCTCCTCCGCGTGGTGCACGATCACGACGGCCCTCGTCGCACCCGATTGCATTTTGCAACCGGTTGACCGTGAGTTAACCGTTGCAGGCGTCAGCGAGTTCATCGCTTCCACGGCTGCGCCCGTCGAAGAATAGCGAATCGTGACCCAGGACATGTCCGACAGCATACCGCGCGCTTCGGCGGAATTGTCGTGACGCGGGAGCATGGGCTATAGGAGCGGGAAGCATTTCTCTCGCCCCCGGACCCGCGCATGCCCTCTTCGCAAAAAGTTGCTCTCGTCACCGGCGCTGCGCGCGGTATCGGGCTTGCGACCGCTAAACGCTTTCTCGCCGAGGGCTGGCAGGTGGCCCTGCTCGACATTGAGAAAGAATTGCTACGCGGCGCGGTCGCCCGCCTCGCCGACCCCGACAATACGCTGGAACTGCATTGCGACGTCTCCAATGCCAAGGCGGTGGCGAACGCGGTAGCATCGATGAGCGCGCGGTTCGGCCGGCTCGACGCGCTGGTCAACAACGCCGGTATCGCGGTGTTCGCACCGTTGCTGGACACCTCGGACGAAGACTGGAACCGCATCCTGCAGGTCAACCTCACGGGGCCGTTCCTTTGCACCAAGGCGGCGGCACCGCTGATGCGCGAACACGGCGGCGGCGCGATCGTCAACATCACCTCGATCTCGGCGGTGCGCGCCTCGACGCTGCGCTCGGCCTACGGCACCAGCAAGGCCGGGCTCGCGCATCTCACCAAACAGCTCGCGGTCGAACTGGCTTCGCTCGGCATTCGCGTCAACGCGGTGGCGCCCGGCCCGGTCGAAACCGCGATGGCGAAACAGGTCCACACGCCGGAAATCCGCGCCGACTATCACGACGCCATTCCGCTCAACCGCTACGGTCTCGAAGAGGAACTGGCGGAAGCGATCTTCTTCCTGTGCAGCGATCGTTCCAGCTACATCACCGGGCAGATTCTCGCCGTTGACGGCGGCTTTGACGCCGCCGGCATCGGCCTGCCGACGTTGCGCGGCGCGCGGCGGAACGGCTAGGAAGATCAGCGCGCGTTCACCGCCACCACGCGCCAGCCGTTCTCAAGCCGATCGATGCGCGTCATGGACAGCGGGTCGATTACGAAACGCAGCGCGCTGTCAGGCGCAAGATCGAGCGCGATGGCGAGCACGGCGCGGATGGTGCCGGAATGCACGACGAGGATGGCCTCGCCCGCCGGAAGCCGCGCAAGTCCATCACCGGCGCGCGCGATCTGATCGACAAAACTTTCGCCGCCGGGCGGCCGTTTGCTGGCGGCCGATTTCCAGAACTCTCGATAGGCCGGGCCGAGTTCGCGTTCGAGTTCATGGTGGCGCCGTCCGGTCCAGGCGCCAAAATCCTGTTCCCGAAAGGCGGGCTGTTCCATGGCAACAAGGCCCAGCTTATCTGCGGTTTCACGCGTGCGGCGTGCCGGGCTGCACACCGCCAATGCGTTCGCCGGCAGTCTTGCCTTCAGCTCGGCAAACCCCACGGCATCACCGAGATCGGCCGGCGCGTCCGGTCCGTGAATCACCCCGCGCGGTCCATCGACCGGGGCGTGGCGGATCAGCCAGAGGTTCGTCGGCAGGTTCATGGCTGCGCCAACCGTTTCATGGCTGCGCCAGCCTTGCCGCAAGCAGGACGAGGATCGCGGTCTCGGCGACCTGTTCGGCGCCGCCGAGCACATCGCCGGTCTGGCCGCCGATCTGCCGCAGCGACAGCCACGCGACGCTAAACGCGCTCATGCCAGCCAGCACCGCAGCGTAGAACGCGTTGCTCCATGACAGCGAAACGATCGCGATCAGCAGCGCCAGGACGCCGGCAACGGTTGCCGTCGCCGCATCGGGCTGGCCGGCGTTGCGGGCCAACCCATCTTTACGCGCATAAGGCAGGTTCAACGACATTGCCGGCAGCACGCCGCGCCCCAGCGCGTGCACGGCGATCAGGCTCGGCACCACGTAGCCGCTCGGGATCGCCGCCAAGGCCGATAATTTCGCAGCAAAACTCACCAGCAAAATCACGGCACCATAGGTGCCGAGCCGGCTGTCGCGCATGATCTCCAGTTTCGATTCGCGCGTGCGACCGCCGCCAAATCCGTCGGCAATGTCGGCAAGACCATCCTCATGCAGCGCGCCGGTGATTACCGCACTGCCACCCAGCGCCAGCGCGGCAGCGGCAAGGTCAGGCACGCCGGCGGCGCGCAGGCCGAGACACAACAATCCCACCGCGGCGCCGATCAGCGCGCCGACCACCGGAAACATCCGGTGCGCACGCACGAAATTCGCAGGCATCGCGCCGTCGGGATGCGGCATCGGCAGCCGCGTGAGAAACGCAACGGCGGTTTTGAAATCGTCGAACCATTCATTCATGGAGATGTCCGGAGAATCGGTCTAGCTTGCGTTCCCTCTCGATGCCTCACAGAGAATCGCATGCGCTTCGCCAGTCTAGACGACATCCGCGCCTTCTGTCGCGACCTGCCCGACGGCAACGAGCGATTCGCTGACAACGCCGCACAGCGCCAGCAGAATCTGACAAAGCCGCCGGGCAGTCTCGGCAGGCTCGAAGAACTCGCGATCTGGCTGGCGCAACGGCAGGCGCGCGAGAGGCCGCGGCTGGATCGCGTCACGATTGCCGTATTCGCCGGCAATCACGGTGTCGCTGCACGCGGCGTCTCGGCCTATCCGCCGTCCGTTACCGCACAGATGGTGGCGAATTTCGCCGCCGGCGGCGCGGCCATCAACCAGATCGCAAAAGCCGCCTCCGCCGAGCTTCAAGTCGTGCCGATCGAACTCCAACGTCCGACGCGCGATTTCACGGCGGCCGCGGCGATGAGCGCGGACGAGCTTCTTGCATCCGTCGATATCGGCTACCGCGCCGTGCCTGAAAATTGCGACCTGCTGGCGGTCGGCGAGATGGGGATCGCGAACACGACGGCGGCGGCGGCGCTCTGTGCGGCCCTGCTCGGCGGCGGCTCGGCGCGCTGGGCCGGCCGCGGCACCGGCGTTGACGACGACGGGCTGGCGCGCAAGCGCGCCGCGATCGAGGCTGCGCTGAAATTCCATCGCGAAATCCTCGACGATCCGCTGGCGGTGGCGGCGGCGCTGGGCGGCCGCGAACTCGCAGCGATTTCGGGCGCCGTGCTCGCCGCGCGGCAGCGTCACATTCCGGTGATGCTCGACGGCTTCGTGGCGACAGCGGCAGTGCTCCCGCTCGCCCGTCTCAATGCCCTTGCACTCGATCATTGCCGCGCCGGACACGTTTCGGCCGAATCCGGCCATAGTGACCTCCTGCGCGAACTGAAACTCGTTCCGCTACTGGACCTCGGCATGCGGCTCGGCGAGGCGTCGGGCGCCGGCGTGGCGATCCTGCTGGCGCGCGCCGCGCTCGCCTGTCACGCCGGGATGGCGACGTTTGCCGAAGCCGGCGTCGCCGGCGCGGGGGATTGACGAAACCTTGCCACATATCTCAGCGTAACTGGGCCGGAAGGGCAGTCCGTCTGACGAAGGAGCCGCACATGCGGATGGCGGTCATCAAGGGTGTTGTTGCCATCGCCACGCTGTTAGCGGCGATTTTGCCCGCGCGGGCCGAGATTCGCATTCTGGCGAGTCCCGGGGGCGCGGTCGGGCCGTTTCTCGAGATGTTCGAGCGCGTGCGCCAGTCTGGCGAGCGGGTGGTGATCGACGGGCCGTGCCTGTCGGCCTGCACGCTGGTGCTGATGACGATCCCGGAAGAGCGGATCTGCGTGACCCGCCGCGCGGTGCTGGGATTTCACGCCGCGCGCTCGATAGACAGCCGCGGCCGGATGTATGCCGAGCCGGAAGCTTCGCGCGAGGTGCAGGCCGCCTATCCGGAGCCGGTGCGACAATGGATCGCCCGCCGCGGCGGATTGACCTCGCGGCTGTTGCTGCTGCGCGGGCGCGAACTGGCCGCGATGTATCCGCGGTGCAGGTGAGACGTTGTACGGTGGGTTAGGCGAAGCCGTAACCCACCACCTGTTGATGGAAACGATCGCGGGTTACACCTGCGGCTAACCCACCCTGCCAAGTCAGGAACTCACATACTTTCCTTCGGGCTGTTCACCATCCACGGGATCCCGAACTTGTCGATGCACATGCCGAACCCGTGGGAAAAGAAAGTCGCGCCGAACGGCATTTGCACCGAGCCACCTTCGGCGAGCGCCTTGAAGCGGCGCTCGGCTTCCGAGGGGTCCTCAACCTGGAGCGCGATGCGGAAACCCTGCGGCTGCCGGTAGTCGCCCGGCATGCCGTCGGACGCCATCAGCACCTCGCCGTCGATGGTGACGTGGGCGTGCATGATCTTGTCCTTCCAGTCCGCCGGGATCGGCATGTCGGGAGGCCCCTCGCCAAACGGCATCTTGGCCTCGATCCGCGCGCCGAGCACCTTCTGGTAGTAGCCCAGCGCTTCCGTGCAATTGCCGTTGAAGAAGATATATGGATTGACCTGCATCCTAGGGCTCCTTGGGTTGCCAAGTGTGTGTGGCGCTCCCCGGATGCGGCGTCGCACGAGGCGATGCGCTGCCGTTCCGGGGTCCATTGTGGCTGGCGGATCTTCGTCGCGTCCGGGACACGAGACGGCTACGTCATTTCTCGTTGATCCGCTTCAGATTGGCGAGACCGGCTTCAAAGTCCTTGCCGATCATGTGGTCCAGGTTCATGAACACCTGAATTAGTTTAGTCACGAAGCGCGCGGGACCATGCATCAGCCATGTGACATGGGTGCCATCGCCCTGCGGCAGCATTGTGAACTCGGCGGTGTTGTGGCCTTCAAATGGCGTGAAGAAATCGAGCTTGATGACGATCTTCTGCGGCTCGGCGACTTCGAGAATTTCCATGCGGCCGGAGCCGACGTTCTTGTCGCCGTCCCAGGCGTAGATCGCGCCCTTGCCGCGTTCCGCGCCGTCATAGCTGCGCTTCATCGCCGGATCCTTCTCCTCGTAAGGCGACCAGTTCCGCCATTGATGAAAATCCACGATCAGCGGAAAAATCCCCTGCGGCGGCGCGTTGATCGTGATCGAACGCTGCACGCGCAGCGTATCCGGCTTGGTCGCAGCAAAAACCAGCACCCCGGCGATGGCGATCGCCACGATGACGGCGGTGATGACAATGACTCCAAACATGACTGGCTCCACGCATATTGTCGACGATCAGCGGCGAAACGGGATCAAGGCTTGCAAATTCCGGTCGCGCAGCCACAGCCCACCCCATACCATCAGCCCGAGATAGAGCGAACAGCGTGTGCGTGAACAGCGGACTGCCGATTCGCACATGCGAGGCCATCGCGCCGCCCACATACCCGGTGAGCAGGATGGCGCCGAGGATAGAGGTCGACGGAATCGAATACAACAAGGTGCAAACGATGGTGACGACGCCAAGGCTGCGCGCCAGCGTTTCGCTCTAAACATAGCCCATCCGGTCCATGGTTTCGGTAACCACCGGCCACGGCACCAGCTTGATGGCGCCGTCAACCGTCAGGAACAGGATGACGACGCCGGAAAGGATGCGGCCGGTCCAGCGTGCGAACTTTGAGGCCGGAAGGGCTTCGGCGATATCGGTCATGATGCTTTCCGTGTCTTGGATGCTGGCTTCGGATTCAAGACGGATGAGGTTGGCGGGAGCCGACAGGGGCTAGGAAAAAATTTCGATGAGTACTCGGCCGTGCGGAGCGGCGATAAATTTTTCCCTTCTCCCACAAGGGGAGAAGGTGAAGGTAGAGCGCTACGTCCCCGCTTTCTTGCCGCGGGGCTGACTGTCGCGCTGCAGGCGGTCGAGATGCATGCGGATGTGGGCGGCCTCGGCCGAAGTGTTGGCGAGCGCAATGGCGCGATCGAAGGCGGTACGGGCTTCGTCATTGCGGCCGAGCTGCATCAGGAAGGCGCCGCGCACGCCGAAGAAATGAAAATAGTTCGATAGCCGCTGCGCCAGCGGCTCAATCATGTCGAGCGCGGCCTGCGGTCCCCTCACCTTGGATGCGGCGACCGCGCGATTCAGCGTCACCACTGGCGACGGCTGCATGATCTCGAGCGCGCCATAGAGCAGATCGATCTGGGTCCAGTCGGTATCTTCGGGCTTTTCGGCGCGCGCATGCAGTGCGGCGATCGCGGCCTGCACCTGATAGGGACCGCTGCGGCGATGACGCATCGCCTTATCGATCAGCGCTAGCCCCTCGGCAATGAGCGACCTATTCCACAGCGAGCGGTCCTGATCGTCGAGCAGGATCACCGCGCCGTCCGCACCGAAACGGGCCGCGGCGCGGGCGTGCTGGATCAGCAGCAACGCGGTCAGCCCCATAATCTCGGGCTCGCTCTGGAACAGCCGCAGCAGCAGCCGCGCCAGGCGGATCGCCTCCTCGCACAGGGGCGCCCGAATCTCGGCTGTATCGCCGGAGGCCGAATAGCCCTCGTTGAAGATCAGATAGATCATGGCGGCGACGGAGGTAAGGCGCTCGGAGCGTTCCACCGCGCCTGGGGTTTCGAACGGCACGTCGGCATCCGCGACCCGTGCCTTCGCCCGCGTGATGCGTTGCTCCATCGCGGCTTCCGAGACCAGGAAGGCGCGCGCGATCTGCTTGACGGTCAGCCCCGAGACGATGCGCAGCGCCAGCGCGATCTGCTGCGTCGCCGGCAGCTCGGGAT
>CADEDX010000159.1 GCA_902826195.1 uncultured Bradyrhizobium sp.
GGCGCGGAGCAGTTCATGGTCTCCGAGGCCATCGGATTTTTCGCGAGCTCGACCGCGATATAGGCGTAATCAAGGTTCTTCAGGCCCTGGCCGGTTTCGTCGTCGGGAAGGAAGAAATTCCACAGCCCTTCTTCCTTAGCCTTGTCCTTGGCCTTCTGAAGGCACGCCAGCTGTTCCGGCGTGAAGCTCCAGCGGTCGGTCTTTTTCTCGCCGAGCTTTGCAAACTCGACCGACATCGGGTCGACCGTCTCGCGAATGAACTTCTTGACGTGTTCGTAGAGCGGACGGACCTCGTCCGACATGCGCAAATCGTTGAGTTCCTCACCCGGATTGAGATTGTAGGTCGTGGTTCGCGGGATATAGGCGTGTTTCATGGATTATTTCCTCCCATTTGCGCAGATTCATCGGTCTGCGGGCGCGCGCTCAGGCTCGTTGGCGGGCAATGTAGACGCGGGGCAGGGGCTTACACAAGCACGCGCAGGCGTGACGATTTTCCGCGTCATGGCAAGACCAATACGCCTCTGGGACCAATTGCCGTCCCGTCAGTCTCGTTTCCGCCGGGCCTTCTGGTCGAAGGCGCTCAGCACGGCGAGGGTCATCGCAGTGATGCCGGTTTCGATGGTCGGCTTCGGTACCGGTGCGAACTGCGGGGAATGATTGGCCGGTATCGGCGGACCGCCGTTGCGTGCCGCATCGATGCGTTGCTGGTCGTAGACGCCGATATTGAACATCATCGACGGCACACCCGCACCGGCGAATTCGGAGAAATCTTCGCTGGCGGTCCCCGGCGGCGAAACCCTGAACTTGTCGCCGAATGCCGCTTTCAGCGTTTCAGCCGTGGCAGCAACCACATCGGGATCGTTGATGACGGGCTTGGTGCCCTCCAGGATGCTGATGTCAGGCGCGGGGGCGCCCGACATGGCGGCAGCAGCCTTTGCCGTTCGTTCGATCCCGGCATGCAATTTGGCGCGAACCTCGGGCTTGTAGGATCGGATGGTCCCAGAGAGCTGTACGGCGTCGGGAATGATGTTTCCAAACGTGCCGCCGTGAATGGAACCGATCGTCACGACGCCGAATTCGGTCGGATCCTTTTCACGGCTGATCACGCTCTGTACGTCGACGACGAACCGTGAGGCAATCGCAATGGGATCGATGGCCGTGTGCGGCGCCGAGCCGTGGCCGCCACGGCCGTGGAACGTGATCTCGAGGCTGTCGGCGGCTGACGTGCCGACCCCGCTGCGATAGAAGATCGTGCCATGAGCGAACGGGCCGTCATGCAGCGCAAGCGCGATGTCGGGCTTTGGAAAGCGTGTGAACAGGCCGGCCGCCAGCATCGCCCTCGCGCCCGCCACGATCTCTTCCGCCGGCTGGGCAATGAACATCAGCGTGCCCTGCCAACGCTCTTTCAGGCCAAGCAGCGTCTTTGCGGTTCCGACCCAGCTCGCCATGTGGATGTCGTGGCCGCAGCTATGGGCGACGAACACCTCCCGCCCGTTCCAGCTGGTCTTGTCGCGGCTTACATAGTCGAGGCCGGTCTTCTCCTCCATCGGCAGGCCGTCGAGTTCGGTGCGCACCATGATGGTAGGGCCTTCGCCATTCCTGTAGATGGCGACCAGCCCGGTCCTGCCGACGTTTTCGGTGACGTCGAAGCCGAGCGCGCGCATCTCCGCGGCGAGCCGGGCGGCGGTTTTCACTTCCTGAAATGCAAGCTCGGGATGGGCGTGGAGTTCCCTGTAGAGCGCGTCGAGCTTTGGATAGTCGCTCGCGATCGAGGTCTCGATCGCCTTCTTCAGAGCGATGGCGTCGAGTTCGGCCTGGGCCGGCAGCAGGCTGGCTGCATAGAGCGCGGCGGCTGCCGCGAGGGATCTGACACGTGCATGCATTGGTGTGGCCCCTCGATTGGTGCGTTGGTGGGTTAGGCGCTGGCCTTAACCCACCATCGCGCAAAAAGGCGGTGGGTTACGCTTCGCTAACCCACCCTACGATTCCATGATCTTTACGTTGCCATGCGATGCATCGCGCAAATCTTGTTGCCGTCGGGATCGCGCAAATACGCCAGATAGAGTTTTCCCGCCGCACCTTCGCGAACGCCGGGCGGGTCCTCGCAGGACGTTGCCCCATTGGCGATACCGGCCGTATGCCAGGCATCGGCCTGTTCCGGCGAGTTGGCCATAAAGCCGATGGTACCGCCATTGGCGGGGGTTGCGGGCTGGCCATTGATCGGCTTCGATACCGAGAACGTACCGGTCTTGGTGAAGTAGAAAATGCGGTGGCGGTCTACCTTGGCCGGCCGGACGTCGAGTGTGCCAAGCAGCGCGTCGTAGAACGCTTTGGCCTTTTCCAGGTCGTTGGTGCCGATCATCACGTGCGAAAACATGGTTTGCATCCTCCCGTTTCTTGGACGAACAGCCTGCCCGGCGCCTGTGCGCCCCCAAGTGAGCCGTCCGTTATCGGCAATGTAGACGGCGACTTTGGCGTTGTACAAGCGGCCGATCGGCAACCGGCCGAGCGCTGGTATCGGGTAGATGCCGGATTACGTTTTGGTAATCCGGCCAGGGGTTCCCGGGCACGACGCGACGCCTCGACGCATCCCGGCATCTTGAAGCCAAGCCAAGGCAATTCCTACCTCTGGGATGCCGGCCCCGGCATCCGGCCGCGGGCGGGAGGGAGACCACAATGAGTTATTTCAAGACTGCCATTCTATTGGCCGGTCTTACCGGCCTCTTCATGGGCGTCGGCTATCTGATTGGCGGCGCCAGCGGTGCCATGATCGCGCTGGTGATCGCCGCCGCCACCAACCTGTTCGCCTACTGGAATTCGGACCGCATGGTGCTGTCGATGTACGGCGCCCATGAGGTCGACCAGCGAACCGCGCCCGACCTCTATAATCTCGTTGGCGAGCTGGCCGGCCGCGCCGGCCTGCCGATGCCGCGCGTGTTCATCATGGACGAGGCGCAACCCAATGCGTTCGCCACCGGCCGCAATCCGCAGAACGCGGCGGTCGCCGTGACCACCGGCCTGATGCAGCAGCTCAGCCGCGAGGAACTCGCCGGCGTGATTGCGCACGAGCTCGCGCACGTGAAAAATCACGACACGCTGCTGATGACCATCACCGCGACAATCGCCGGCGCCATCTCGATGCTGGCGCAGTTCGGCATGTTCTTCGGCGGCAACCGCGACAACAACCACGGCCCCGGCATCATCGGCTCGATCGCCATGATGATCCTGGCGCCGCTCGGCGCCATGCTGGTGCAGATGGCGATCAGCCGGACCCGCGAATACGCTGCCGACGATCTCGGCGCGCGCATCTGCGGCCAGCCGATGTGGCTAGCCTCGGCGCTGTCGAAGATCGCCAATGCCGCGCATCAAGTGCCGAACATGGAGGCCGAACGCAATCCGGCGACCGCGCACATGTTCATCATCAACCCGCTGTCAGGCCAGGGGATGGACAATCTGTTCACGACGCACCCCTCGACGGAAAACCGCATCGCCGCGCTGCAGCAGCTTGCGGCGCAGATGGGCGCGCAGGGGGGAACGATGCCGGCGAACAGCCGCGGCAACTATCCCCGCCGCAGCCCGTGGGGCCGAACTTCAACCTCGCGTGGACCGTGGGGCTAAGGCGGTAAAGCAAAGCCCGCCGATCCGGTGCGGCGGGCTTTTCATGAAACGAGCGGCGAGTGTCAACTCGTATGCTCCTCCCGCTCGTGAATGATGTTGGCGCGGCCGACGAGCAGATTGTCCACCAGACCGATCCGTTTAATGTCTTTGCCGCCATAAGGCATGGAATGCAGCACGTAACGCATGGCGTTCAGCCTGGCGCGCTTCTTGTCGTCGGACTTGATGACGATCCAGGGACAATCGGCGGTATCGGTATGGAAGAACATCGCTTCCTTGGCCTTGGTGTAGTCGTCCCATTTGTCGAGCGAGGCGAGATCGATCGGTGAAAGCTTCCATTGCTTCAGCGGATGCGCCTCACGCTCCTTGAAGCGCCGCCTCTGTTCGTCCCGGCTGACGGAGAACCAGAACTTGATGAGGTGAATGTCGCTTCGAACGAGGTTGGGTTCGAATTCCGGAACCTGGCGCAGCAATCAGTCGTATTCGCCCTGACCGCAGAACCCCATCACGCGTTCGACGCCGGCGCGATTGTACCAGCTGCGATCGAACATGACGATTTCGCCGGCCGTGGGCAGGTGCTGGATGTAACGCTGGAAATACCACTGGCCACGCTCGACCTCGCTCGGCTTCTCGAGCGCAACGACGCGGGCGCCGCGCGGATTGAGATGTTCCATGAAACGCTTGATCGCGCCGCCTTTTCCCGCGGCGTCGCGGCCCTCGAACAGCAGCACGATGCGCTGGCGTGCCTCCTTCATCCAGTTCTGCATTTTCAGTAGTTCGGTCTGCAGGACGAACTTCTGCTCCTCGTAATCCTTGCGAAGCATGCGCACGGCGTAGGGATAGGCGCCCGACCGCCAATGTTCCGAAAGCTCGTCGGGCAGCCTCTGCAGGAGCTTCGCCTTCTTTCCGGTCAACAACTGCTTCAGGCGGCGTGCGTCGTCCGGAGCGGCCCCGTCCAGCATGGCGATCACCGGCTCGCTGCTGGCATTCAGCGCCGGGGGCCCTTGCAGGATCGTATTGAAGGCGGCGATTTCGGTTTCGACCGCCCCTTCGGACGATTGCTCAACCAGGGACCGTTCAATTGGATTGAGACGGACCCCGCTTCGAACCGCTGATTTTCTTGATCGCGCCCTCGATTTCGCAGATTTCGCCATGGATTGCCTCCGTGAGGAAAGATAAGTCCGGTGGGAAACGGCCCGTATTGATTTGCATCAAATGGAAATCGTCGCTCTCAAACTTGGTTGCTACCTGGTATCTGGCCGCCTGCCACCTGCGACGAAAGGATTGCAGCCGGGATGAGCGCAGCGACATCCGGGAACATGCTGCCCAGGTATCGCCATGCTTATCCGAGCCACGGTTCGGCGACCGGGCTCAAAACGCCGTATAGCCGCCATCGATCACGAAACAATCCGCCGTATGATACGATGACGCCTTGCTCATGATGTATACCGCGATGCCACCGAAATCGCTGGGCTCGCCGAAGCGGCGCACCGGGATGCGCGGCATCACGTTGGCGACGAACTTTTCGTTGCCCATGATGCCGGCGGTCATGTCGCTCTTGATCCAGCCGGGCAGGATGGCGTTCGCGGTGACGCCGTAGCGCGCCAATTCGACCGCGAGCGCGCGGCACAGCGCGTTGAGGGCGGCCTTGGTGCCCGCGTAATGCTCGTTGCGTGCGGTGCCGAACAGCGATGCGAGGCTCGAGGTCGCGACCAGCCGGCCGAACTTGTCGCCGGCCTCGGCGCGCTCGGTCATGTGACGGGCGGCGGCCTGGAATACGTGGAATACGCCGTCGAGGTTGGTTGCGAACATGCGCCGCCATTCCTCTTCGGTGCGGTCGATGAAGGCGCGCCGTCCGCCGCCGCCGATGCCGGCATTGGCGAAGCAACCGTCGACCCGGCCGAAGGTGTCGAGCGTGGCCTTCATCGCCATTTTCACCGAAGCCGGATCCGAGACGTCGCAGACCAGCGTATGCACCTTGCCGGGACCGGCCGACAGCGTGGCTGCAGCGTTCTTGTTCTTTTCGGCGTTGCGGCCCCAGATAGAGACGTTGCAGCCTTGGGCGTTCAGGGCCTGCGCGATGCCGAGGCCAATGCCGCCATTGCCGCCGGTGATGACGGCCGTGCGGCCGGTGAGATCAAAAATGCTCATCAGATTTTCCTTTGGGATATTTCCATTTGGTTTGGCGCAAGCTAAGTCGTGCGCCCGGTGCCGGGCAGATGCTCTGCGGCAAGCATGGACAAGCACGTCAGGAAAATCAAATATGGGTCTGGATCATCCGCTCTTCCGCGCAGCGAAATAGCGCGTAAACACAAGTCATGAGGAAGCAATGCAGTTCAAGCACGCCACGCTCGATTTCGATGGCCCGGTCGCCATTCTGAGACTCGACCATCAGGAGGTCATGAACGCGGTCTCGATGGACATGCTGGGCGGGCTTTCCGAAGCGCTCGATGCCATCGAGGAGAAGCGGGACGAGGTGCGCTGCCTGGTGCTGGCCGGGGCGGGGCGTGCGTTCTGCACCGGCGCCAACCTGCAGGGCCGCAACAACCAGAAGCCTGGCAAGACTAACGCCGGTCAATCGCTGGAAATCGGTTTCCATCCGTTCCTGCGGAGGCTGCGCCGGCTGCATTGCCCGATCGTGACGGCGGTCAACGGCCCGGCTGCCGGCGCCGGGATGAGCTTTGCTCTAATGGGCGACATGATCGTCTGCGCGCGCTCGTCCTATTTCCTGCAGGCGTTCCGCCGCATCGGGCTGGTGCCGGATTGCGGCTCGACCTGGCTGTTGCCGCGCATGATCGGCAAGGCGCGCTCGGTCGAACTGTCGCTGATGGGCGAACGGCTGCCGGCGGAGAAGGCGCTGGAGTGGGGCCTCGTCAACCGCGTCTATGACGATGCGGTGTTGATGGAAGAGGCGATGAAGCTCGCGCATGAGCTGGCCAACGGGCCGACGATCGCACTGTCGTTGATCCGGAAGCTATACTGGGACAGCCCGGAAAATTCCTTCGAGGAGCAGCTCAACCTCGAATTCGAATCGCAGCGCATCGCGGGTGCCGCGGAGGATTTCAAGGAGGGCGTCAGCGCGTTCCTGGAAAAACGCCCCGCCAAGTTCAAGGGCAAATGATCGAAGAGCAACTCGGACGCTGCGTCGCCGCCTGGTATCCGGGGGCAACCGGCGTGACCGGGGCCGCAAAACTTTCCGGCGGCGCCAGCCAGGAAACCTGGACGTTCGACGTCGTTCACGCGAGCGGCAATTTCGGTGCGATCCTGCGCCGGGCACCGCCGGGCTATGGCGCGTCGCCGGGGCGGGCCGCCGGGCTCGATGCCGAGGCGACGCTAATGCAACTCGCCCATGACGCCGGCCTGCCGTCGCCACGGGTGATGCATGTGTTGAAGCCGGAGGATGACCTCGGCACCGGCTTCATCATGCAGCGCATCGAGGGCGAAACCATCGCGCGCAAGATTCTGCGGGACGAGCAGTTCGCGAAAGCGCGGCCGATCCTGGCGCGGCAGCTCGGCCGCGTCATCGCCGGCATCCACGGCCTGCCGGCCGAAAAACAGCCAAAGCTTCGCGAGATGTCGGCGACGAAAGAGATCGCCGACCTCGAACGCGAATATCGCAGCTTCGATTGGCCGCGCCCGGTGTTCGAGCTGGCGCTGCGCTGGCTGCGCGAGCGCGATCCCGGGCCATCGAAAGAGGTCACGCTGGTGCATGGCGATTTCCGCCACGGTAACCTCATCATTGGCCCCGACGGCGTGCGCGCGGTGCTGGACTGGGAGCTCGCGCATTTCGGCGATCCGATGGAGGACCTCGGGTGGATCTGCGTGAACTCCTGGCGTTTTGGCGAGATTGACAAGCCGGTCGGCGGGTTCGGCTCCCGCGAGGAACTGTTCGCGGGCTATGAGGAAGCCGGACGCAAGGCCGATCCGGACCGCGTGATGTTCTGGGAAGTCATGGGAACGCTGCGCTGGGGCATCATGTGCTGCGGCATGATGCAGCGCTTCCGCAAAGGCCCCGACCATTCGATGGAACGCGCCATGATTGGGCGGCGCTCCTCGGAGACGGAAATCGATCTGCTGCGGCTGCTGGCTCCGAGAGGAGGGTAAAGATGCAGGACGAACCGACACCCACCGAACTGATCAAGGCGGTCGCGGACTTCCTCCGTAACGAGATCACGCCCGTCATCAAGGGCCACAACGCCTTCAAGCTTCGCGTCGGTATCAACGCACTCGACCTCGTGACGCGGCAGTTGACGCTGGCGGAGGGCAGCGATGCAGCCGAGGCGGGCAGGCTGAAGGAGTTGCTGGGTGCGGACGGCCCGCTGATCGAACTGAACCGCTCGCTATCGGACAAGATTTCGAAAGGCGGGGTCGATTTGCAGACACCGGGGCTTGCGGAACATCTCTGGCAGACGACGATGGACAAGCTCGCCGTCGATCAGCCGAACTACGCGTCGTACAAGAGGGAGCTGGGAAACAAGTAGCCCAGATGTCACCCCGTCGTCATGCCAGGGCTTGTCCCGGGCATCCACGTCTTTGCCATGCGAAGCACGACGTGGATAGCCGGGCCAAGCCCGGCCATGACGGAGAGAGCAACCGGTACGCGCAAAGAAGCCCTACTTTCCCAGCCATTTCGGCGCACGCTTCTCCGAAAACGCCTTCGGTCCCTCAATGTAGTCCTGCGAGGCCGCCATCGCCTTGACAGCCGGGTATTCCCGCTGCTCGGCCATCGCCTGTTCCAGCGACACTTCCAGCCCGCGCTGGATCGCCTGCTTGGAGGCGCGGATCGACATAGGCGAGTTCTTGGTAATCGTTTCGGCCCAGCGCTCGGCCGCCGCCAGCGCTTCACCGGCCGGAACCACCTCGTTAACGAAACCAAGCTCGAGGCCTTCCTTGGCCGAGACGTGGCGTGCGGTCAGGATCATGCCCATGGCGCGCTTCAGGCCGATCTGGCGCGGCAGCCGGTGCACGCCGCCGGCAAGTGCGGCGAGGCCGACGCGGGGCTCGGGCAGGGCGAAGGTGGCATTTTCCGAGGCGATGATGAGGTCACAGGCCAGTGCGATCTCAAAGCCGCCGCCCATCGCGACGCCGTTGACGGCGGCGATGATCGGCTTGTCGCAGTCGGACCGCGTGGTGAGGCCGGCAAAGCCGCCCTTGTCCCAGCCGCGCTTGCCGCCGGCCGCCTGCCATTTCAGGTCGTTGCCGGCACAGAACGCCTTGTCGCCGGCGCCGGTGACGATCGCGACCCACTGCTCGGGATCGGCTGAGAAATCGTCGAACACCTTGTTGAGCTCGAAATGCGCGTCGATATGCAGCGCGTTGTACACTTCGGGCCGCGACAGCGTTACGATCGTGACCGGCCCCTTGCGCGTCACCTTGGAGAATTTCAGGTCCATGTTTGCTCCCGTCTGGATTTTCTGCGGCGAAGAATACTGGCCGCAATCATAGCGCCGGTGCGGCGTTCGATACCATCCAATTACGCAGGGCCCCCGCGCGTGCCAAGGCCGATTCGGTTGCTTGACTTGAGCGTGGTCTTGCAACCTAAATCGATCCGAGCATCAGCGCCCTGTAGCGCCTAAACGCAAATCAAAACAGACGACAATTCCGGGAGAAGCCACCGTGGATTTCAACCTGCCTGCCGACCTCACGGTCTATCTCGACGAACTCGACGGCTTCATCGCGCGCGAGATCAAGCCGCTGGAACAGGCCGACGACAACATCCGCTTCTTCGACCATCGCCGCGAATGGGCGCGCACCGATTTCGAGAATGGCGGCCTGCCGCGGCAGGAATGGGAAGCGCTGCTGCGCAAGGCCAAGAACCTCGCGGACGACGCTGGGCATCTGCGCTTCGCCATTCCGAAGCGGTACGGCGGCAAGGACGGTTCCAACCTGTGGATGGCCGTGATCCGCGAGCATTTTGCGTCAAAGGGACTTGGCCTGCACAACGACCTGCAGAACGAGCATTCGATCGTCGGCAATCTGCCCATCGTCACCATGCTCGACCGCTACGGCACCGGCGAGCAGAAGGCGATGATCGACGGTTCGATCCGGGGAAAATACCGCATCACGTTCGGCCTGACCGAGCCCAACCATGGTTCGGACGCGACCCATATGGAGACGTGGGCGGTTCAGGCAGCGCGGGACAACGTCAAGGGCTGGATCATCAACGGCGAGAAGATGTGGACGACTGGCATGCACGTCGCCACCCATTGCGCGTTGTTTGCCCGCACGTCGGGCAATGACGGCGACGCGCGCGGCATCACCTGCTTCCTGGTGCCGGCAAAGAGTCTTGGCGTGAAGGTCGAGGAATATATGTGGACCTTCAACATGCCGACCGACCATCCGCGCGTCAGTTTTACCGATGTCTTCGTGCCCGAGGATGCGCTGTTCGGCGAGGTCGGCCGTGGCCTTTCGCTGGCGCAATGCTTTGTGCACGAGAACCGCATCCGCCAGGCGGCGAGTTCGCTGGGCGCCGCCGTCTATTGCATCAACGAAAGCGTCAAATACGCGCGCGAGCGAAAGCCGTTCGGCAAGGCGCTGGCCGAGAACCAGGCCATTCAGTGGCCGCTGGTCGAACTGGCCACACAGGCCGAGATGCTTCGGTTGTTGATCCGCAAGACCGCCTGGGAGATGGACCAATTGACCCAGGCTCAGGTCGAGCACACGCTCTCCGACCGGGTCTCGATGTGCAACTTCTGGGCAAACCGCCTTTGCTGCGAAGCCGCCGACCGCGCCATGCAGGTCCACGGCGGCATGGGCTACTCACGCCACAAGCCATTCGAACACATCTATCGCCACCACCGCCGCTACCGCATCACCGAAGGAAGCGAGGAAATCCAGAAGCGCAAGGTCGCGGGATTCCTGTTCGGGTACATGGGTGCCGGGAAGCACTAGGGATTTCATTTGAAGAAGGCCTGGCGAACAAAAGTCCAGAAGGCGGTTTGTGCTGCTGCGGGAGCAGGATGATGAGTAGCGTGGGTACGGATGCGTTACCGAACATGGAAGGTGGATGCGCCTGTGGAAATCTCCGTTATCGCCTGACCGGCAGGCCGATGATCGTGAATGCCTGCCATTGCACGTGGTGCCAGCGCGAGACCGGCGGCGTGCATGCGCTGAACGCGGTCTACGAATTCGACCGGGTCGAGCACCTCAAAGCCGAGCCCGAGATCATCGATACTCCGTCCGCCAGCGGCAAGGGCCAGAAGATCGCGCGATGCCCGGTCTGCAAGGTCGCGATCTGGAGCAACTATCCGGGCTCCGGCGCGGCCGTGCGTTTCGTCCGTGTCGGCACCATGGATGATCCCGGCCAATGCCCGCCGGACGTGCACATCTTCACGTCGACCAAGCAACCCTGGGTGACGCTGCCGTCGGATGCAAAAGTGTTCGCCGAATTCTACGATCCCAGGGAAGTGTGGTCGGATGAGGCGAGGGCGCGTCACCGCGCGGTGCGGGAGCGGATGAAGACGTAGTTGCGGATCTCACGGCCGCGTGAGGCGCAAAGCGAGGCGGCAACCCATCCATCTGCAAACGCCGAAAGATGGATTGTCTCGCTTCGCTCGCAATGACGTTGGTTTGGTCTATCGGCGAACGCAGGAATCGTCGAGTGGGCAAGGGAGCGCAGCCATGTGCCCACCATCTATCATCGAGCACGCCGCGCGAAGGTGGGCACGCTGCGCTTTGCCCGCCCTGTAACAGGCGAGATCAATTCACCTGGCGATCTTTCCCAGCCCAGTACGGCTCGCGCAGGCTCCTGCGCAAAATCTTGCCCGATGGGTTGCGCGGCAGAGCTTCCAGGAAATCGACTGATTTCGGCGTTTTAAATCCCGCGATGCGTTCGCGGGTAAAGTTGATGATGTCGGTCGCCGTTGCCTGCTTGCCGGGCTTCATCACCACGATCGCCTTGACCGCTTCGCCCCATTTGTCGTCGGGGATGCCGATCACGGCGGCTTCGGCCACATCAGGGTGATCGCACAGTGCGCTCTCGACTTCAGCCGGGTAGATGTTCTCGCCGCCGGAGATGATCATGTCCTTGATGCGGTCGTGGATGTAGAGGTAGCCCTCCTCGTCCATATAGCCGGCGTCGCCGGTGCGCAGCCAGCCGTCGGCGCCGAGTGTTCTCGCGGTCGCTTCCGGCAGGTTCCAGTAGCCGGCCATGTTGGAGCCGGAGCGGGTGGCGATCTCGCCGACCTCGCGCGGCGGCAAAGGCTTGCCGTCGAGATCGAGGATCGCAAGCTCGATGCCGGGGAGCGCCTTGCCGGCTGAGCGCATGCGCTCCAGTCCCTCGACATGGTCCTCGGGCGGAAGGGCGACGATGGTGCCCGTGGTCTCGGTCATGCCGTACATCTGCACGAAGCCGCATTTGAAAACTTCTATGCATTCCTTCAGCAGGGCTGCTGGAATCGGCGAGGCGCCATAGAGCATGTATTTCAGGCGCGAGAAATCCACCTGCCGCGCCCGGGGCTGCCGCACCACGAACTGCATCGCTGCGGGCACCATGAACAGTTTTGTAATTCCGGACTGTTCGAAGAAATCCAGCACCTTGGTAGGATCGAATTCGCGGGCGATCACGCCTCGCGCACCGTGATAGAGGCCCATGCCGCCCCAGCCGGACCCGCCGATGTGGAAGATCGGCATCGCCACCAGCGACACGTCGTCGGTCGACCATTTGTTCCAGTCGGGCTTCTCGGCCTCGTTGCCGGTCTGCACCAGGTTGAGGAAGTTGGCGTGCGACAGCATCGCGCCCTTGGGCTTGCCGGTCGTGCCCGACGTATACAACTGGATCGCAATGT
>CADEDX010000160.1 GCA_902826195.1 uncultured Bradyrhizobium sp.
TTGTCATGCCCGGGCTTGACCCGGGCATCCATCCTCTTCGCGAGACTCTTTCCAGCGCGATGGATTGCCGGGTCTAGCCCGGCAATGACACCTCAACAAATCAACAACAGCCACTTCAAAGCCAAAGGAACACCATCATGGCCAAGGTTCTCGTTCTCTATCATTCCGCCTACGGTCACATCGAGGCGATGGCGAATGCGGTCGCGGCAGGCGCGCGCGAAGCCGGCGCGGGCGTCGATATCAAGCGCGTGCCAGAACTGGTGCCCGCCGAGGTCGCCAAGGCGTCGCATTACAAGCTCGACCAGGCCGCGCCGATCGCCAAGATCGAAGATCTCGCGAACTACGACGCGATCATCGTCGGCACCGGCACCCGCTTCGGCCGCATGGCGTCGCAGATGGCGAACTTCCTCGATCAGGCCGGCGGCCTCTGGGCCAAGGGCGCTCTGCATGGCAAGGTCGGCGGCGCTTTCACGTCGACCGCGACCCAGCACGGCGGACAGGAAACCACGCTGTTCTCCGTGATCACCAACCTGCTCCACTTCGGCATGACCATCGTCGGCCTCAATTACGGCTTTGCCGGCCAGATGAAGCTCGATGAAGTCACCGGCGGTTCGCCCTACGGCGCCACCACGATCACGGGCGGGGACGGCAGCCGGCAGCCGAGCGAGAACGAACTCGCCGGCGCGCGCTACCAGGGACGCGTGATCGCGGAAACCGCCGCCAAGCTGCATGGCTGAGCTTCACCGCTGATGCGACGAGGGCGGCAATCTCCGCCGAGATTGCCGCCCTGTAGACCGGAGACGACATTGCGTCGCGCTCGACGGTCTGCCCCATCGGATGGGAAGCGCCTAGTGCTGCGATTCCGGCTTCACGATCGTCTCCCGCGCCTCCGCGCCGCAGCCGGCACATTCAAAGGTGAAGTCGATCCTCGCCTTGCTCCAATGCGGCTCGACATCGCGCACAAACATCGGACGCCCCACGCAACTCGGGCAAATCATGAAGGGGGGCTCGATATCATCGTGCTGATGCATGTAGGCTGGCATGTCGGCTCTTCCCCGGAAAAACATTCAAGAAGGCATTCACCGCTGGTCCGTGTCTCGGCGCGAAACATACGCCTCCGGCGCGCTGGCGGGCATGAACTCTCGCGAACACAGGAAGAACGTCCGCACAATCCTGATACGTGTTGCATGCCTGCACGGCCGTGGCGGCACGGCCACAAGGCCTCAATTTCCCTTCGCGGGACAGCGGCTTAACGGATGCGCGTTTCAGCCGAACATTCAGCTGCGAACCGCTGCGCACGGCAGGCACTATATCAGCGCGCCGCGCACCGTTGTGGTTACAGCATCCGGACTTCGAACGGGCGTCCCGCGTCCGGCTGGAGCCGCGCCGCCTGACCTGTCGCTATTTGACGACCAATCCGCGTTCCCTCTATGTGTTGCAACCAAGGCAATCGACCGGTACAGGCAGGAGATAGAAATCAATGAGCCGCCGCCCAGGCATCCTCGTTACCGGCGGTGCCGGCTATATCGGCTCGCACTGCGCCCGGGCGCTGGATGCCGCAGGCTACCGGCCTGTCGTTTACGACAACCTGTCAACCGGCCATCGCAGCTTCGTCACGGGCACGCTCGTGGTCGGGGACATCGCCGACAAGGCGACGCTGACGCGGACCTTTGCCGAGCACGACATCATCGCCGTCATGCATTTCGCCGCATCGAGCCTGGTCGGCGAGTCCATGACCGATCCGCAAAAATACTACATCAACAACCTCGCCGGAACGCTGACGCTGCTCGAGACCATGCGCGAGGCCGGCTGTCCCCGCCTGGTGTTCTCGTCGACCGGCGCGGTCTACGGCAACGCCGACAGCAAGGCGCTGCCGGAGAATTATCCGTGTGCTCCGATCAATCCCTATGGCAGTTCCAAATGGATGATCGAGCGCGTGCTGGCGGATTATCGTTCAGCCTATGGTTTCGGCTCATTTGCGCTGCGCTACTTCAACGCCGCCGGAGCCGACCCCGCCGGCGGCATCGGCGAGCTGCGCGAGGTCGAAACCCATCTCATTCCGCGCGCCATGATGGCGCTGCAGGGACATGTGCTTGACTTCGCCGTGTTCGGCGACGATTACGACACGCCTGACGGCACCGCCATCCGCGACTATATTCACGTCACCGATCTCGCCGCGGCTCACGTGCTGGCGATCAAGCTGCTGATCGAAGGGCATGCCGGCGGCGCGTTCAATCTCGGCACCGGCCACGGTTTCTCGGTGCGCGAAATTCTCGCGGCGATCGCGGCCGAGACCGGCCGCGAAGTCCCGCATGTCGTCAAGCCGCGGCGACCGGGCGATCCGACCTATCTGGTCGCCGACCCCTCCGCCGCGCGCGCGACGCTGGATTTTCGTCCCGCCCATTCGGACTTGGCCACGATCATCCGCACCGCCTGGGTATGGCACAGCAAGGCCCACCCGCTGAAGACGGGTGCGACCTCGTGAGCAACGCAGAGCCGATCAGGCAATCGCGCAGCGGCCTATAGCGGCTTGATCTGCACCTTGCGCCACTTGATCACGCCAGAACCGTATTGCAGCGCGAACGGGCCGCTGGCGTGCTTTGAATCCTGGACATCGACGGTCTTCTGACCGTTCAGCACGACAACGAGCTGGGGGCCTTTGGCCGTGATTTCGTACGTATTCCATTTGCCGCCCGCCTTCGGCATCGGGTCGACCTTCGCGACATCGACGATGGCGCCGGTGCCGTAGGTCGGATCGGGCCGCTTGTCGAAGATGTTGACCTCATAGCAGATCTTGGCGTCGATCTTGGCCGATTGATCGCAGCGGATGAAGATGCCGCTGTTGGCGTCATCGTCGGCCCAGAACTCGGCCTTGATCTGGAAATCCTTGTAGGACTCCTTGCTGACAAGATAGGAGGGGTCTTTGCCCTCGGTGATCTTGTCGGCGACCAGCGCGCCGTCCTTCATCGCCCAATTGGCTTTGCCGACCTCGGTCCAGTCGCCCATCTTCTTGTCATCGACAAGCGTGATCCAGCCGTCGCTCTGGCCGGATGCCGTACTGGAAAACTGGACGGCGGCGGAGCCGATCAACAGACCGGCGGCAAGTATCGACAAGCGCTTCATGAACATAGCCCTCCCATGGCTGCTTTTGGTTGGCGGAAACCTATCACCGCAACGCGCCGCGTAAATCAGCTTTTTTTGCTGCATCTGCGTTGTACGACGCTTTGCGCGACCGCCGATCACGCATGCTCCCGCGCGCTTGCCCGGCGGTCACGAGAGCGGCTAGCATCGCGACAACAGAGATGGGCAACATCCAGCGCGAGACGGCAACGGAGGAAACCATGAAGGCGATGACGCGATCCTGGCTCTACCTCATCACGCCGCTGGTCTTCGCCGGGATGCCCGGCATCGCGTCCGCGGCGGAACTCAATCCGGCCGCCGTCGTCTACAAATTGCCCGACCAGATTCCCTGGGGCCCGGTCAACGCCGCCGGCGCGCAAAGCGCGGTCGTCGTCGGCGACCCCACCAAGCCCGGCTTCTACATGGTGTACAACAAGTGGACCAAGGGCAATCATTTCAGCCGCCCGCACTTCCATCCCAACGATCGCTACATCGTGGTGCTGCAGGGCACGTGGTGGGTTGGCTCAGGCCCGAAATTCGATCCCGCCAACACGACGCCGATGCCCGCCGGCAGCTTCGTCACCCATTTCGGCAAGCAGGTGCATTGGGATGGCGCCAAGGATGAGGACACCATTCTCCTGATCACGGGCGAAGGCCCGGCGACTTCGACGGCCGCGGAAGAGAAGTAACCTCGGCGCCACCGGTCTATTCCCGAAACCGAATCCACGGGTATCTCATGCTGTTTCAATGCAAGGCCTGCGGCCCCGCGACCGATCAAGGCAGCGCGCCAAAACGTGCGGGCGCGAAGTCAAAAGCTTCAAGGTACAAGTCCTGGCGCACCATCGACATTCACTGCCACTGCATGGTGCCGGAAGCCAATGCGATGGTGCTGAAGGCAACCGGAATTCCCGGCGGCGGCGAAGCGCCGAACGCCAACACGCATGTCAACGCCCTCACCAAGAGCATCCAGCCGCTGCGCGGCAAGATCGATTTTCCGAAGCTCACCGAGCTCGACACCCGCCTCGCCGACATGGACCGCGACGGCATCGATGTGCAGGTGATCTCGCCCTATCCCGGCCATTTCGTCTATGCCGCGCCGCCGGAAGTGGCGCGCGACAGCTGCCACATGGTCAACGATCATATCGCGGGCATGGTGGCAAAACATCCCGACCGGCTAATGGGCATGGGCACGGTGCCGCTGCAGGACCCTGGCATGGCGGTCACCGAGTTGAACCGCACCGTCAAGGAGCTCGGCTTCCGCGGCGTCGAACTCTGCACCAATGTCAGGGGCGTCGACCTCACCCGCGCTGGCCTCGAAAAATTCTTTGCCCGCGTCCAGGAACTCGGCGTGATGATCTTCCTGCATCCATTCGGCACCAGCCTGATTGGCCGCATGGAGGATCATTATTTTCCGAACACGATCGGACATCCGCTGGATTCGGCGCTGTGCGTCGGACACCTCGTGTTCGACGGCTATCTCGAGCGCTTTCCGGATCTGAAGATCTGCATCGCCCATGGCGGCGGTTACATCCCCGGCTATTGGGGGCGTTTCGATCACGCTTTTGCGCATCGCGAGGATTGCCGCGTCACGATCAAGAAGCCCCCGTCCGAGTATCTGAAGAAGCTCTATTTCGACACGGTGGTGTTCGACGAGCGCGAGCTGAAACATTTGATCGAGATCTGGGGCGCCGATCACATCATGCTCGGCACCGATTATCCGTTCGATATGGCGGAACCAGACCCGGTCGGCCTGCTCGGCCGGATCAAGGATGTCAGCAAAAAGGACATGGCGCTGGTCGCCGGTGGCAACGCCGCCCGGCTGCTGGGCTTGGCATAGCAACCATTTTCGCGGCAGCGCGTTTGACGTCCTCCAACCAATCTAGGACATGAAACATGGCTTCCGCTTCAGATATCCGGGAACACATGGACGTCATCTCGTCGGACCGGAAGACGGTCGGCAAGGTCGATCATATGGAAGGGACCGACCAGATCAAGCTGACCAAGCAGAGTTCGCCCGACGGTCAGCATCATCACTTCATCCCGTTGGCGTGGGTCGACCACGTCGATCAGCACGTCCATTTGAACAAGTCTGGCGACGACGTGACATCGCACTGGCAGCATGGCCGGCAATAGGGCGCATTGCGTTGGCCATGGATGCCGATATCATGGATGGCAGGAGATCGAATGCATCCAGCGGCGGTACTGCAATTTGAGCGCATGATCGGCGAATACAACACGTGGCGGGCGATCCCCGAAGGGGAGCGCTCGCCGGCGCCCACATGGTGGTGGGGACCTGCAATGGCCTTGCGGACCTCCAACGAGCGGCTCCCCGCCCAGTGGCGTACCGAACTTGGATTGCCGGAACAGGCAAGCTACGCCGATGCTACGGACGTCCTTCTCGGGTCATTCGCAGGCCAGACGGTCGTGCCCTGGCCATATGACTTCCCGCGCAAAGCCAATATACCGGACCCAGCGGCGGTCCGCGAGTTGCATCCGCAGCCGTCAGACAACAGCGCCTTCCAGCCCTGATCCGGCTTCGGGCTGCAACGGCGGCGCGACAGGCGGAGGTTCGGCGCGAAGCAGGTCGGCCAACTGCTTTGCAGGCAGCGGCCTGGAAAACAGAAATCCCTGCATCTCGTCGCAGGCGTGGCTGCGCAGGAATGCCTCCTGTTCCGGAGTTTCGACCCCCTCCGCAATCACGGTCATGCGGAGTGCCTTACCCATGCTGATGATCGCCTGCGCGATGGCCTGGTCTTCGGAATCGGCGGGCAAATCGCGGATGAAGGAGCGATCGATCTTGATCGTATCGATCGGAAACTGCTTCATCAGCGACATCGATGAATAACCGGTTCCAAAATCGTCAATGGCGATGCGAATGCCGCGGTTCTGGATCGCATCCAGTATCTTGATTGCGCGCGAGACGTTGCGCATCACCATGCTCTCGGTGACTTCAAGCTGGAGCAGCACCGGCGACATGCCGCTGGCCACCAGGGCCTCATCGACATCGTGCAACAGGTGAGGATCGGCGAATTGCCGCGGCGACAGGTTGACCGCCATCGTCACCGGCCGCAGCCCTTGCCGTTGCCAGGCCATGTTCTGCGCACAGGCTTCCTTGAGCACCCAGCGACCGATCGGAACGATCAACCCGGTTTCTTCTGCAAGCGGGATGAACTGCGCCGGCGACACCGCGCCGAGTTCGGGATGATTCCAGCGCAGCAACGCCTCGACCCCGGTGATCTGGCGGCTCGCCATGTCGATCTTTGGCTGATAGTTCAGCGAAAACTGGTCCCGCTCCAGCGCGCGGCGCAGCGCGGTCTCCAGCGTCAATCGCTCGATCGACTGTGTCTTGAATTCCGTGGTGAAGAAGCGGAAGCCGTTCTTGCCGTCTTCCTTGGCGAGATACATCGCCATGTCGGCGTTCTTGGTCAGGGTCTGGATGTCGGCACCATCGGACGGGTACATCGCGATCCCGATCGATGCCGTCGTGTGGCACTCATGCCCGCTAAGCTGCAACGGCTGGCTCAATACCGAAAGCAGCTCGTCGGCAATGTGCTCGACCTCTTGCCGCTCGGCGGCCTCTTCCAGGATCACCACGAACTCATCGCCGCCGAGACGCGCCACCACATCGCTCGAACGCAGCGCGCGTTGCAGCCTGCCGCCGATCTCCACCAGCAGCATATCGCCGGCGTCATGCCCCAACGAATCGTTGATGACCTTGAACCGGTCGAGATCGATGAACAGCACGGCGAATTGCCTCCGGTAGCGCGCGGCGGCGTCGATCGCGCGGCGCAGCATGCCGTTGAACATTTCCCGGTTCGGCAGGCCTGTCAGGCTGTCGTGCGACGCCAGATATTCGATGCGCTCGTCGGCCCTGGCTTTCTCATCGACGCGGTCGAAATTCTCCAGCGCAAAAGCCACATTGTCGACCAGCCGCTGCAACAGCTCGGCAAATTCGGGCGTGAACGTATCTCTCTCGAGCGACATGAACGACATCACGCCGACCACCTCGCCCTGTACCAGCAAGGGAAACGACGCGCCGGAATTGGTGCCGTCGATTCGTGCTCGATGATGAAACGCCCCGGCATTCGGATCGCCAAGGTAATCGTTCATGATGCAGGGTTGTCGCGAGCGTATCGCCTGGCCGCACAGTCCGCGTCCCTCGGGCTTCATCTCGTCGACCGAGATCGTTGCCAGCCGCGCGCTGAGCCCGGTCGGACCGGCCGCCGCCACGACGTCGAGATAATCGCTGTCGGGCTTTCTCAACGCGACGGAGGTCAGGGTGAAGCGGCCGCCATTCGCCGCCGCCTCGCACACCAGGTCGAACAATTCCGCCCGGGAGGTTGCGCGGATGATCGCCTCGTTGGTCTCGCTCAATGCCGCGAGCATCCGCGTCAGGCGATCCTTCTGGATCTCGGTGCGCGCCTTGTCGTCGGCGCGATCGAAGTTTTCCAGCGCGAACGCCACATTATCGGCCAGACGTTGCAGCAATTCCGAAAACTCCGATGTGAACGTATCCTTGTCGAGCGACATGTAGATCATGACGCCGACCGGCTCGCCGCGAACCAGCATCGGAAAGGCAGCGCCCGACTGCGCGCCGTACGTGCCGACGACGCTCTGGAATGCGGCAACGCGCTGGTCGGCAACGTAGTCGTTCGCGATGCAGGCACGCCGGTTACGGAACGCCGTGCCGCTGAGCCCGCGGCCCTCGGGACGGCTTTCGTCCACCGACAGCCTGACGTGACGCGTCGCCTCGGCAGACGGACCGGCGGCGGCAACGATCCTGAGCAGGTCGCTGGCGGAATCGGCCAGTGCGATGGTCGCCGAGGTGAACCGGCCCCCGTTCACTGTCGCCTCGCACACCATGTCGAACAATTCGTCGCGGGATTTGGCCCGCATGATGGCTTCGTTGGTCGCGCTGAGGGCGGCGAACATCCGCGTCAGGCGCTGCTTCTGAATTTCGCTCCGCACCTTTTCGTCTGCTCGATCGAAGGTCGCGATCGCAAACGACACGTTGTCGGTGAGCCGCTGCAGCAGCTCCGCGAATTCAGGCGTGAACGTATTCTTCTCGGAGGAAACGAAGAACATCACGCCGACCGCCCGGCCGGCAACCATTAGCGGGAACGCGGCGCCCGACATCGCGCCGTCGCTGTGGATGAACTGATGAAACGCCGACCCACGGCTTTCGGCGCGCATGTCGTTGGAGATGCGGGCCTGGCGGGCCCGCAACGCGTTGCCGCACAGCCCTCGCCCTTCCGGATGATCCGCGTTGATCGAAACCCTGACCCGTCGCATGTTGTCGGCCGTCGGTCCCGCCACGGCCACCATGTCGGTATAGTCGCTGTCCGGGCGCGCCAACAAGATGCTCGTCGAGTTGAACCGACCGCCGGTCGCGGCAGCTTCGCATACCAGTTCGAACATTTCCGTCCGCGACGTCGCGCGAACGATCGCCTCGTTGGTCGCGCTGAGCGCCGCCAGCATGCGCCCCAGACGCTCCTTCTGGGCGTCCGCCCTCGCCTTCTCGCTGGCGCGCTCGAAATTCTCCAGCGCGAACGAGACGTTCTCGCCGATCCGCGCCATCAGCGCGACGATCTCTTCGTCCTCCGCCCACGATCTTCCGACAAAGAACATCAGCACCCCGATGCTCTCACCGGCCCTGATCAGGGGAACAGCGACACAGGCGCTGACGCCAGTCTCACGCGCGGTTTGATACCAGGGCTGCGCCAGGCTTGAGTTGAGAATATCGCTGTTGACGGCTGGCCGCCGGGTCCGGAAGGCTCTGCCGCAGACGCCCGCGCCATATGCATTCTCCGCATCGATCGAGAACGGCGCGCGCATGATCTGTTCCACGATCACGCCGGTCCCGGCGACCGGTTTCAACCAGATCGAATTCGGCTGCGCCAGCAACACCACGGTCGCCACGGACTTGCCGCTATTGACTGCCGCATCGCAGACCCACTGATAGAGATCTTGTTCGGTCTTGGCGCGAAGGATCGCCTCATTCGTCGCGCTGATGGCTCCGAACATCAGGTTCAGCCGCCGCATCACGCGCTCGCCGTTCTTGCGCGCCGCCTCATGCTCGAAGTTGTCGAGTGCGAATGAAGTGTTGGCGGAAACGCGATCGAGCATCCCAACGATCTGCTCGTCGATCGAGTGCGGTTCACGCCGTGAAACCAGCAGCACGCCAACGCTCTCGCCGTTGCGGATCAGCGGCAGCGCAGCCGCCGCGCCGATCTGACCAGCTCTGGCTCCCTCGCGCCAGAGCAGCGAGCGCGGATCGTTCAGGAAATCATTGCTGACGCAGATCTTCCGATCGCGGAAGGCCTGCCCGGCAACCCCGGACCCCTCCGGCGTGCCGGCCACGATCGAGATGTCGATGCTGCGCAGGCGCGGAACATCGTCGCCAAAGCCGGCGGCGAAGCGCAGCAGGCCGGTTTCGCGGTCGAGCAGGAATACGGCCACGGCCAGGAAGTCGCCGACCGAGAACGCGGCTTCGCAGACCTTCGCGTACAGCTCATCGGGCGATTTGGCATACAAAATCGCCTCGTTGGTCGCATTCAACGCCGCGAATGTGCGCGCGATGTCGGTCGTCACCGTCCCCAAGCTCCCTGCCGGCAGCACCTTGGCTGTCCTACCGCATTTATACGTGCAGGAGGCCTAAATGCGCGTTATTGGCGACCCCCGGGTTCGAGTTCAGAGTAAATGCCAGGCCAACAAGCTGCGGCTTCGCTCAGCAGAACTACGGACTATTTCACGATTTGTCAGCCATACCGCGTGACGGGCCACGGAGCGTCGGGATCGGATTGTGCAGCGTGGAAATTCGCACGCCATCGAGAACCGTGCCTGCGGCATGGCTAACAGGATATTTCCACGCTTGCCCTGCCCGCGCTGCTTTGCCAGCATGCTGGCCGCGGCAACAATCAAGACCCGCTTCAGCGCGGGCGTTCAAAGCGAGGAAATCCCATGCCGATCGTCCAGGCCGAACGTCTCACGCGCATCGGCGCGGCGCTGCTCAGGGCTGCTGGTGCTTCCGAAGAAGAGGCCGATGCGGTCGCCGTCGGATGCGTCAACGCCAATCTCGCCGGCCATGACTCGCACGGCGTGATCGCGATCCCGACCTATATCGAGCGTATCAAGGCTGGCCATATTGTGCCGGGCGCGAAATGGACCATCGTGCAGGAATCGCCGACCACGACCGTGATCGACGGTCATTGGGGGTTTGGCTTCCACGTCAACGCCAAGGCGATGGCGCTGACGATCGAGAAGGCGAAGACCGCCAACGTCGCCGCCTGCACCGTATTCCGCCAGAGCCATGTCGGGCGGCTCGCCGCCTATCCGATGATGGCGATGCGGGCGGGCATGATCGGCATCGCCGCCGCCGATTCCGGCCGCTCGCCGAAACACGTCGCGCCGTTCGGCGGCCGCGAGGCACGGCTTGGCACCAACCCGATCTCGATCGCGGTGCCATCCGATCTGGAAGCACCGTTCTATCTCGATATGGCAACCTCTGCGGTCGCCGCCGGCAAGATCGCGCTGTCGATCGCGCGCGGCGAGCAGATCCCGCAAGGCTGGATCATCGACGCCGAGGGCCGCCACACCACCGATCCGACGCAGTATCGCAAGGGCGGCGCACTGCTGCCGCTCGGCGGCACCGAGGGCTACAAGGGAAGCGGCCTCGCCGCGATGGTCGAAGTGCTGTGCGGCCTGCTCACGGGGCTCGGCTTCGGCGTGGAACCGACCGGCCGCCACAATGACGGATGCTTCATGGCGGTGTTCAACGTCGCCGCCTTCCGTCCCCTGAGGGATTTTGAAAAGGAAGTCGGCGAGTTCGCGCGCTATCTGAAATCGACGCCGCCATCCGAGGGCTCTCCGGGCGTGTTCTATCCCGGCGAGGTCGAACATATCCGCGAACAGCAGCGCCGGCGCGACGGCATCGAGGTCGAGGACGCGACGTGGGACAAATTGAAAGCGTTGGCGACCGACTACAAGCTCGCCGCCGAACTCGACCTGAAATGAAATCCAGCCTCGCGCGAATAAGAAGAAGGAGAACTTCATGACACGGCAAATGGCGCTGGTCGGATTCCTGCAGGCGCAGAACTGCACCAACCTGCCGAGCTCATGGCGGCATCCGGAATCACGCGACGATTCGATGTCGGCGGATTATTACCAAGAGATCGCCCGGATTCTCGAAGCCGGCAAATTCCACATGGCGTTCTTCGACGATCGCCTGGCGATGCCGGACCGTTACGGCAACGACCACGCCCACACCGTCGAATACGGCATCCGCTGCGTGAAGATGGACCCGCTGGTGGTGCTGACCACGATGGGCATGGCCACGACAAAGCTCGGGCTGGGATCGACCGCCTCGACCACCTATTTCGAGCCGTTCGATGTCGCGCGCCGCTTCGCCACCCTCGACCTGATGTCGGGCGGGCGCGCGGGATGGAACGTGGTCACCTCGCTCAATGACGGCGAGGCGCAGAACATGGGCAAGGACGCCCATCTCGAACATGACCACCGCTACGACCGCGCCGACGAATTCATGGAAGTCGTGCTCGGCCACTGGGACACCTGGGAAGACGGCTCGCTGATCATGGACAAGACGACCGGCCGGTTCGCCGATCCTTCCAAGGTGAAACGGCTCGACCACAAGGGCGAGTTCTACAAATCGCGCGGGCCGTTTACCGTGCCGCGCTCGGCGCAGGGCCATCCCGTCATCATCCAGGCCGGCGCCTCCGGCCGCGGCCAGCGCTTTGCCGGGCGATGGGGCGAGGTGATATTCACCGCCGCGCGCACCGTCGCCGCCGCCAAGGAAGGCTATGCGGCGGTCCGCAACGAGGCGGTGAAAGCCGGCCGCGACCCGGACCAGATGCGCCTCTGCAACCTCACCACGCCGGTCTGCGCCGCCACCAAGGCCGAGGCCGAGGACAAGATGGCCGTGATCAACAAGCTGCCGCTGGAGATCGACGCACTGTCGCTGCTCGCCGAAGCACTCAACTTCGACTTCGCCTCCAAGCCGCTCGACGAGCCGCTGACCACGGAAGACCTCAAAAGCATGCAGGGCATTTTGGGCATTCGCGACGGCGTGCTCAAGACGTCTGGCAAATCCAATCCCAGCGCGCGCGATTTCGTCACTTTCTCCGGCCGTGGCCAGGTGCATGACGCGATCGTCGGCGGCCCGAAGGAGGTTGCGGATAAACTCGAAGAGATGTTCGTCGAGCGCGGCTGCGATGGCTTTGTCATCGCGGCCACCATCGTGCCCGG
>CADEDX010000161.1:0-7961 GCA_902826195.1 uncultured Bradyrhizobium sp.
CGTCTCAATCTGTCAGCATTAGTGGCGAACTGAGATGCTATTTGTGTTTCGATTCGGCCACAGGCTCGGTGTTCCTTCGTCGGAACTTCCAGTTTTAACTTCCCCTCCACTGCTGTCCGGCTACTCTTGTGTAACCGGGGCTGGCTACATTCATAAACAATCCATTTTTCCCGGACTGCCGCAGCGCCAATGCTGCGGCATTTTGGTTTGGCCCGCGCCGACAATGAGGCCAGGGACGAAGCTGGCATAATTAAACACCTGGTGGCCCAGTTTGATTTTGGCCGTGGCCTAATTTGGATGATTTGCTTGTTCGCGTGCGCTTCTTAAGCTCGCCTTCCTTGGCATCAAGCCAGAGTCGGAAGATATGCAGCAGTCGGGAATCCTTGATCCTTGAAGGCGGGTCCCAGGGCAAAAGCGTTTATCACCGCAACTACAGCAACGATTGCGAGTGTTGAGAGGCGCACCGACACAGTGCTGTATCGCGCCTCTATCGCTGCGATAGCGCAGCCGACGGCCAACAACAGTTCAGGAAGAACAGAGCGGTTCGGATCATGCCAGATTTCCGCCCACCGCGTGGTCATGGCTTAGCTGCTTAGCCGCCGCCCACAAAAAGGGGCCCGCCATTTGCGGCGGTGCCCCCAGTCTAGGGAGGAGCGCCTAAGATAACGCGATTCGAGGCGGCTTGTGTGTCGGGATTCACACACGCTGGGGCCAAAAGCAGACTGACTGCCGGGGGTTCAATGGGACCGGGTGAAACCATCATCAACTGCGAAGCTTATACTTCGACAGAAGCCGGTCCTGCACCGCGATAAGTTCTCGCTCGCTCTCTACGGTCATAAAACGTTGGCTGCCTGCGGCCACCACGGCACGCCATCCGCGCTTGTCGTCTGGGACGATGGCAATCGTCGGGCGGAAAGCACGGCTCCCACGATCCTGCATGAATTCCTCAAGAATGAGCCACTCCAAATCGACACCAGAAATGCGCTTCTTCGCCATCGGCTAGTCCCCCCGCTGCGAAGAAATGTAGCCAAAGCAAGTGGTAGAAGCCAAGCGGCGGCGCTGGATCGGGGCCGGTCTATGTGCCAGATGTGCGGCGTGTCTGCCGAGTTTGAGCGGTCCATGATCCGGGAACGGGTGAATGCTGGACTGGCAACGGCTCGCAGCAAAGGCATAAAGCTTGGCCGCCGTAAGGTGAAGCCGTCGGTCGAAGAAGAAATTCACGAACTTCGCCAGAGTGGCGTGGGTATCCTCAAGATCGGCAAAACCCTTGGCGTTGGCACCAGCGTCGTGCAGCGCGTCCCAGGCCGTTGATGCTGGCCCCGTAGGTGGCTAAGCCCAAATCTGAAAGTTGAGGCAGACAGGGAAGGGCACAATGGCAAAATCGACTTTTCAGCGATCCTCTTATGCTCAAATTGGCACGGGTCGCGGGAACTAATGTTCCCGAAAGGAGTCTTTCTGTCGCTCTTAGCGGTTCCAGCTCCCGGGCTCCAGCTGAGAGTTGGCGGCCCCGGTGAAAGCGCGGAGAACGCCGGGTGCCGCTATTTACGCACTGCTCGCGGATGCGATTGAGCGTCAGGACATAATGAGGGTTGAGTTTGTTGTTGCGTCGATTTAACGGGCGAGGCAATGCCAATCAACCGGTTATTGAAAGATGGCCAACTTACGGCGGATGAGATCGAGTTGGCGAATAAGGCCTTTAGCCACGCTCTAAACCTGTTGGGCCTGGCTGATCGTAATGATTCAATTTGCGATATGGTGGCTCGGGCCATTATCGACATCGGCACGAACGGCACTAAGGAGCCGCGCAAGATCGCGGAAATGGCCGTAGCTCGCATCGGCTTACGGTAAGCCGAGGTCAAAACCCACCCTTGCAGGAATCGGCCCCGTGGACTTGCGGTAGATCAATATGGACCTCCGCTTTTTATTCACCATGGTTTGATGGTGAGTGAGCCTTTAATTGTCAGATGTCCGATAACCGATCAGAACGTTCAGGTTCGGTTGGACAACGAAGAAGCGCAAGCAAACCAGTTCGAAGGGATGACCTGTCCATCATGCACGCAGTTGCACTTCGTCAATCGTAAGACTGGCAAGCTGCTGGGAGGCCCAGAGTAGTGAGCACCCAGCTCAAAGCCTCTTTCACTTCGAACGTCGGCGCTGGTAGGCGGCCGGGGCGCACAAGGACCCCACAAGCCAGATATCCCTTTCCATCAAATGCATCGGAACTGGAACCTATCGAGGCGGTTGTTTGGCTTCACAAGCTTTGTTCCTTGCGTCGGCGGCGGAAGCTGAGAGGATTTTTCGGCTTCCTTTGTCAGAAGGGAGTTTGTTGTGTTCAAACGCCCCAGTTTTGATTGGTATTCGATCTTAGAAGGTGTTTGCTTCGCGGTTGTCGCCGGCGGCGGTACAGCGCTCGTGGCCGTGGCCATCACGAGCTTGTATTTCATGCACTAGCTCTGCCACAGCATCTGTCGGCGCTGGCCGCTGGTTTGCCAGCTCTCACCTGAAGCCCGATTTTACTTTTCGGTTTACGAGATGGAAACCATCGGGATCTACGGTCCCGTTGAAGGTCCACCCATGAAACATCGTGATCACGAACGCCGCTCCGTTCAAATGGCTGCAACGATTGAGTTCGGCGGCGAGGGTGCAACCTGCAAGGTGCTCAATATGTCGGCTAGCGGCGCAATGCTCGGCGACGTGACTGGTTCAGATTGCATCCCTGAAAATGTTTCGCTTGTCATCCCGACTGAGGGAAAGCATTTTTCTTGCCGTGTCGTATGGCGGAAAGACAAACGGATCGGTGTGACGTTTGAGTAAGCCGCCTCTTTTGGCTGTCTTTTCATTTGAGGACGGTCAGCTTGGCCTTTAGAGCATTGGCAGCATCAAAAAGGCCCATTTCTTCGAGTTCTCGGGCTTTTGCTGTGAAGTCTCTGACGATCGCGGGGAGGATGCTTTCCCGCATTTGTCTACGGTCATACCAAGACGTTGGTCGCGCAGATTGTGGAAAATCTCAATAAACGCGCCAGCGATCCATTTCGGGCGATGCGGCCAGCAAACTGTACTCTGTAAAATTTTTTGGTTCGTGCCGTCATTGAAGGCCGCGAGGTGAGGCAAAGTGCAAGTGGGAAGCGTTCGCGAAAGCGGTCGATTGGCGCGTAAAAGCCTAGGCGACGTACAAATCAGCGACGGCGTTATATGTTACGGTCTTCTAGATTTTGCATCGGTGTTTGCGTGCGCTGAAATTGCAGAGATCGTGAGCGGCGCGAGGGGTTAAATGCAAGCCTAGCCATCAAGAATGCCGGCTTGAGTTGGCGGCAGGGCGTCGAGTGGACCGACGCCATGGACAACAACCGAGCCACTGGTGTCCATCAACCGTCTTATCCGGTGGCCTGAGTCTGGCCCGATCAGTAATCTCTGTGATAGCGGCCCCGAGCCAAACGCCAGCCCCGTAGTCTTACGGCCTTTGGAATTTACCTGCCAGAGGTAACCATTTGGGAAAATCGCCGTCCGATAACTTACGCCAATTTAGGAGCTGATCGCTCACAAGTGGTTACTGTAATCCTTAAGGCGTCATCGCTTTAGTGCGTCAATCGATACGCGTGGCTCTTCCCGGACAAGCGGCAAGGCAATCTGACATGAAGATTCGCGTTTCGATCTCTACAGCCAGCACTGTCTTTGGCCTGCTCCTGGCCGTCGGATTTGGATCGGTCGTGCTAACAGGGGCCTATGCGCTGAAGGAACTGAAAGTCGGTGGCCCGCTCTATGATCGCATCAAGCTGGGCAATGACCTCGTCGCTGACATCCTGCCGCCGCCTGAATATGTCATCGAAGCCTATCTCGAAGCGACCCTAGCGCTACACGAACCGAAGAGTGTTGTCGACCACGAGACCAAGCTATTGCGGCTCCAAAAGAAGTACGACGATCGCAAGACCTTTTGGACCTCGTCAGCTCTTGAGCCGGAACTGAAGGCAATGCTGGTCGAAAAGTCAGACAGCGAGGCAACGAAGTTCTGGCAGATTCTTCACGGCGACCTTTTGCCGGCGCTGCGCGCCAAAGATGCCATTAAGGCGAACGAAGCCTATTCGCGGCTGACGGACGTTTACCTAGAGCACCGCTCCGCGATCGACAACCTAGTCGAGAAGGCGAACACGCAGAACTCGGATCTCGAAACCGCCGCCGCTGGCCGCGAACGCGCACTCTCATATGTGGTCTGGAGCGTCTCGGTACTGGTGTTCCTGTTTGTCATCACCGGGATGGTGGGTCTAGTCTACGGCGTCGTTCGGCCGCTGGGGCGCATCACCGAATCGATGAAGCAAGTCGCCTCGGGCGTTCTCTCGGTGGAAATACCGTTCAACGGTAGGGGGGACGAGATCGGCGCGATGGCGGAAACACTGGCCGTCTTCAAGGATAGTGCGATAGAAAATGCACGCCTAAAATCAGCCAAACTGCGTGAAGCGAATGATCGCTTCGATGTAGCGATTAACACCATGTCGCAAGGCCTTTGTCTGTTTGATGCTGACAAAAAGCTGGTCATCTCCAATCCGCGGTTCCGCGAAATTTATGGGCTAACCGAAGAACAGAGCCGGCCAGGTACAACGTTCGGTCAAATCCTGCAGCAGAATATGCTCAAGGGCGACAGACTCGATCATGCGATCGACGAAAACACGGACGTCGACGCCGCAAGGGACCGCTACAAATTCCGGCTCCACGATGGCCGGATCATCTCGATCCGGCGCGCCACCACGCCGGAGGGCGGCTGGGTCTCCACGCACGAAGACGTCACAGAACAGGAATGCGCCGCAACGGTCCTCGCCGAGAGACTTGCCGAGTTGGTGGAGGCGCGAAATCTCCTTGAGGCGCAGAAGAGCGAATTGATCATAACCACGGAAGCGCTTAGCATCGCCAAGGACGCCGCCGAAGCGGCAACCCGAGCCAAGTCCGACTTTCTAGCGATGATGAGTCACGAGATACGCAGCCCGATGGCTGGAATGATGGGGATGATCGACCTGCTTTCCGGAACCATCCTCGACCAGGAACAGCAAGAACTCGCCGGGATAGCGCAGGAATCCGCTCGCAGCCTGCTTATGGTAGTCAACAACATTCTCGACTTCTCTAAGCTCGAGGCTGGGCAAGTGACTGCCGAAGCGATCGATTTTAGCATCGAACATTCGATCAACTGTGTAGCCCTGCTGCTCGGTCCGAAAGCGCGCGACCGGGGATTAACTTTGGAGACATCGCTCGCCGAGGGATTGCCGCGCTACCTGAACGGCGATCCAAGCCGACTCGGCCAGATCCTGCTCAACCTTGTCGGCAACGCCATTAAGTTCACCGAAAAGGGCTCCGTTGCCATCACGGTATCCCATCGCGCCCTAGAAGGCGACGCGGTCGAAGTTCGCATCGAGGTTACCGACAGCGGCCCCGGCATTTCCCACGATGTCCAAAGGTCGTTGTTCAAACCATTCACACAGGCCGATACCTCTGTATCCCGAAAGTACGGCGGCACCGGTCTCGGCCTCGCGATCTGCAAGCAGCTATGCCAAGCCATGGGCGGCGACATCGAGGTCGAAAGCGAGCCAGGCCGCGGCACCACATTCTGGTTCACAGTGCGTTGCCGCGTTGGACTGGAGCCCAAGGAAGAGGCGCCTCCACTAGCGCCAACGATCGAGGCAGACGGAGCGGTACCCAATATTCTGGTAGCCGAGGATAATGACATCCTTCGGACGCTGATCTCCAAGTTGCTTTCTAAGCGCGGCTTTCGGGCCGACCTTGTCTGCAACGGCAGGGAGGCAGTAGAGGCGGTGCAAAGCAAATGCTACCACCTTGTGCTCATGGATATGCAAATGCCTGAGATGGACGGCATCACCGCCGCCAAGGCGATCCGAGGCCTCAGCGGGCCGAATCGCGAAATTCCGATCATCGCGCTTACCGCCAATGCTCTGGTGGGTCAGCGTGACATCTGTCTTGCAGCCGGCATGAACAGCTTTTTGACCAAGCCGATCCAGCCTGACGCGCTTTACGAAGAGATCGTGCGCTGGAGCGTCAACTGGAGCGCCACCACCGGCGGGGTTCAGACCGCGATCCAGTCGAGTCAGCGACATCCTGATGCGCCGAAACCGCATCCGTCAGGTCGAAATAAATGATCTCACCGTCCGCGACCTGAGCCAGATCGCAGAAACCGACGGGCTAGCTCGCGCAGCAGCGAGCGGACACCGTTTGCTGTCGAGGTATGTTGACGAGCCAACGGCAGACGATCAGCGGCTCGCAATGTTTCGCAAGCCTTAGAGTGCTTAGTGCGCAGCTAACATCGGCCTTTAGTCCTTACCCTGCACAGGATCGGAGCCGAACTCCTCTATCCATTTCCTATGAAAGCCGAAGTCTCGGCCGGCTCGTGCCGCCGATATCCCACCCTCCCAGACAAGCTTGACCGACTCGATCTTGAACTCTCGGCTGAATCGTCGTCTCTGCATTACCCATCTCCGGCTGTATGAAATACACAATCTCGGTGTCCTTCAAACCGGCAGCAGCTCAGTTTGTGAAGCTGGTTGAGGAATTGAACCATAGTCTGCGCGAAGCTGCCGAATAGCGCTCATAAGCGGCCCGTAGGCTTTGTCCCCGTCTGGAATCCCCGCTCCGGGCGCTGGTTCTTCCTCGAAAATGCCAGTGGGTATGTCCTTCGGGCCCATTCCCGAAAGGATCGGCGGCCGAAATGATCGGTGACATGGACGTCCCATCCTGATTTCTGAGGCTATTTGCCCGAGCCACAGTCTCGTGGACTGGTAAACTCAGTCTCAACCGCGTCGCCATCGCCGCGGTTGGCAGCCAGCGTACGCACGGCCGTTAGCCACAGCGAAGCAAACATCAATCTCGTCGCCGCCGCAGGCAGGACCATGACTCCCGGCGCAGTCACAGACGCGGTAAAGCAGATTCGTCGGTTAACAAAGGGCGTGCAATATATCGGCTGAAACCAACGGCGCGAGGCAGCGCATGGCTGAGACTCGACATGGCAGTTGCTCCGTCCACTGCCTGCCGTGATATATAGACCGACAATCCGACCGCAAGTTCCGGTTCCGTTGGCTTACCGACTGGCATCGGGAACTTTATGCCGTGCTCAGCGACGGCTTTACCCACAGCGCCTGCGTTGCCGTTTCAGTGGAAAGGGAGGCCCGTTTCCAACATTTGTTAAGGTGGGGTCACCGAGGCTGACTAACGTTCGGACTCAAGAATCTAGCGGTGGGGGACTCGTCCTGTAGGGGAGTGCCAAGTGATGAAGCGTCGTAGCAGGTTTAAGCAGGTCTTATCCCTCGAAGAACGTCTCGCCCAAGAAGCGCAGCGATTGAGAGAGGAAGCCAAGACGCTGCCTCCGGGCTTCCAACGCGAGATCCTCATGCGCAAAGCCAGACAAGCCGAGACTGGTTCGCATGTAAGCGAGTGGGTGAGATCGAGCGGGTTGCAGCCTCCGGATTAAATTAGCAACTAACCGGCAGCTGGTCGATTACCCCCAATCACCGGCCGAGGGCCTGTCCCGTGGGCGTCGGTGGCTGAGAGACACGCGCTCCCGCCTGCATCGAACCGGAGCGCATTCATGGAACGCTATTTCTTTGACATCCAAAGTGGTCGGGAACTTTTTGCAGATGCGGACGGTCTGTGCTTGGGCAGTCTCCAAGCCGCCGAAGTCGAAGGCTTGCGAACGCTTCTCGGCATAGCCAAAGATTCGGTCTATCTAGGTGAGCGGCCCGACTTGGCGGTCGAAGTTCGCTCGGCGACCGATCGGCTGTTCTGCGTTTCCGTAATTTATTGGAACACTAACACTACACATTGAGGTCCGCGCCCGTGGCGCGAACGCTGGCGCTGGAAGTCTAAAGAGAGCCGCCCTATGCCTAAACTCGTGAAGATCGGATACGGGGACCAAGCGGGTTATGATCGCACCGCCGTACCCCTCCGCGACGCAGCCCACGCTCACGATG
>CADEDX010000161.1:7971-12336 GCA_902826195.1 uncultured Bradyrhizobium sp.
CTCACGATGTGAAGTTGCTACAAGATGGCGTGTTGATGGGCATAGCATGTGCTCCTGTACAGGTTCGCAATGCCGATGCCGCTCAGGTTGAGGCAACGAAAGGCGCGTTGATGACGTCCCCTCTACCACTGGCTGGCTTCGCCATAATCGAAGCGGCCGATCTTGATGAGGCCATCGCAATGGTTTCAAAAACGCCCTGCGCAGTCGCGCACGGCGTAGTCGAGGTGTGGCCATTGCACGGAGGCACATCCAGATGATCCTTTTCACGCAAAAGATTGATCCGCCACCACCGATTATCGCTGTCGTTCTAGACGAAGAAGCAAGGCGCAAGCGCAAGCTCGCTGATGCCCTTGTGCAAGAAGACCTGTGGGTTAAAAACCTGATTGACGGTTTGGCTGGCGTTCTTCGAGACCAGAAACACTGACGGAATGTTAGCCTGCTTTCCGCGCGCAGCCGGAGGATTTCCATGAACCGCAAGGGCGTTGAGTTTAATGTAATCCAGATCGAACCCGGCCTGTGGAAATGGCAGTTCCAAATTGGGAGCACTGTCACGGTCGGGAAAACACGTTCGAACCTGATGGGGCTGGTCGCTCATCGAGTGCAGAAGCGGATTGATCGCGAGCTAAGTAAGCTGCGAGATCCGTTGCACTAAGTAAATCAAACTAGCTCGTTTATGTTTTAGCTCATCAGGTTTGCCTTCGATGAGCTGCAGGAACTTGCCGTCAACGTACAGCAGTATCCCGGTATGCCGACGCGCGAATTGTGAAGCCGAGAGGTCTCGAGCATTCCCGACAATTCGGCTTCTGTCATGTGGGCGTCTCGCACCCTGCTTGAATAGACGATCTGCTGCATTCGCGGGTGGCCCGGGACCTGCTGCTGCTCCCTTACCGCTGATAACGGTTCCGAAGAGCTTCGGACACCACCGCTTCGGCATCGCTTTCAGTCGATGGACCCCACAATACTCCGCGGATCGCTGGGACGGAATTCCGCGGCTTCAGCCGAACGTAAATGCAAACGCTTCCACGCCCGGATCGAGGAACTCGATTTCAAACTGTCGATCGCTTCCAGCCCTTGGCTGTCGTATCAGCTGGTACAAGCGCTGCTCGGTAACGGTTCCGATGCCGTCTTCGTCCACGTCCAGTCCGTGCGCTTCGCCTGGCGGCATTCCATCGATCAATATTCGATATCTCACCCGCGTTCCCGGCACCGAAGGACCCATGACAAGATGAAGATCACGTGCCTGGAAGCGGTAGGCAATGCTGCCATTCGGCCTGTTCAAGGTCTCCGCGTCGCTCCGCGCCGTCCAGTCGCCGGAAAGAGCCCATTCATTCAAGCGCAGCTGCGCAGGGAGGGCATAGGCTCGGGGCTGATTTGGGACCAGCCCGCCGGGCGACGCAAAGTTCTGGGTGCGTTCGTATCCCACATGGTTCTCGCCGGACCGCAGGCTGCCCCAGTCGGCCGCAGCCTCGATGCCGCGGGCTTCGATCGATAGGAGATTGCTGTCGGTATCGCCAGCGCCCGCTTCAGCCAGCAGTTTCTGAATAAGCTTTTCTGACTGTTCATAATCGCCTTCGCCAAAGTGATGATGTCGAACGCGCCCCTGCGCATCAATGATGTACAGCGCTGGCCAGTAGTTGTTCTTGAAAGCCCGCCAGATTGCATGGCGATTGTCCACGGCGACCGGATAGTTGATCCGGAAATTCTTCACGGCCCATCGGACGTTCTCGATGTTCTTCTCGAAGCCGAACTCCGGCGCATGGACGCCGATCACAACCAGTCCTTGTTCCCCGTATTTCTCGGCCCAGCCGCGGACATAGGGTGCGGTCCGCAACCAATTGATGCAGGTGTAGGTCCAGAAATCGATCAGCACCACCTTGCCACGCAAGGCTGATGGAATCAGAGGCTGCGAATTCAGCCATTCGTCCGCCCACTCCAGCGAAGCTAGTTCGGATTGGCCGCCGATTTGGCTGGTATGGTCGGATATTTCTGTCACCGTCGGCTCCTCCAGCATCTCCGTGCTTCTCACGAAGCCGGCGATCGCTGATCCGAGCGTGATGGCCAGAACGGCCGATGCTATTAGTTTACTTGTACTCATCGGCGAACCTTTCCGAATTTAAGGAATCTTTCCCCGTACGCCATTGCCTGACTAGGCGGCGACTACCCCGGCTGCACGAGGACCGGGATAATCTGCACGGCGATCGCTTTGCCGATCGTGCTCATCTTGCTGTTCCTAGGTTGCCGATTGGCTTCGCGCCGACAGGGCGATCTCATGTGTCCGTCACTTTTCACTCACCTTGCTCAGGACGAGCAGCGGCTTTCCTTTTTCGACAATGTAGGTGCCAAGTTCCGTCGCCTTGGTGGCGCCAACATTCCTGACCGCGTGAGGCGTTCCGGCCGGAATAAACAGCACGTCGCCGGCCTTCAGCGTCGCTGGAGGTCTGCCATCCAGCGCGTATTCCAGCGTGCCTTCGACGACATAGACCAGCTCTTCGCCTGGATGTGAATGCTTTGGAAACGAAACGCCTGGAGCGAATTCGACAAGCACCTGGCTCGCCTCGCGCCCGGGCACGCTGAGATCGTGCGCCGGAAAATCCGTTCGTTTGATGCCTGACTGCTGGGCTGACGCTATGCTCGATGTCAGTAAGCTCGTGATGATCAGTGCCGCTGCCGAAATAGCTGTGGTCTTGCTCATGTGAATCTCCCTTGAATCGAATGCGTTGACTAAATTGCAGGCCGAAGCGATCTGAATGCTGCGCGCAGCTCCGCGGAAAAAAGCTCCGGCTGCTCCCACGCCGCGAAATGACCGCCTTTGTCGACCTCATGAAAGTAGACCAGGTTGCGATAGGCGCGCCGGGCCCATGTCTCGGGGGCCCGATAGCTCTCGCCCGGAAAAACCGTGATAGCCACGGGGAGTGAGATCTCTGCAGTCTTTTCCGGCCCAGCAAGAGCAGGACTGCGCCCGCTATACTCCCAATAGAGTCGCGCGGATGAGGTCGCACTCTTCGTCAGCCAGTACAGCGTGATATCGTCTAGCACATCGTCAAGAGACTTTTCGGGATCGCTGTCATCATATGTCCAATTCGATAAACCTGGATGCCCGAGCATCCACGCCGCGAGACCCACGGGAGAGTCCATCAGACCGTAGCCGACCGTCTGCGGCCTCGTCCCCATCATCACCGCGTAGGATCGGTTGCCCATTTTGGCGGCGGAACTGAATGCGTCAAACGCCGCGCGTTCCTTTTCGGAGAGACCCGCCGGGGCCGGTCCGCCGGCGGCGAGGATCACGGCGATCTCGGGCGGTACGATTGCTGGCAAGTTGATGTGGATGCCAAGTAAACCTGCCGGCGCTAGCCGTGCCATTGCGCTCGAGACGGGTGAACCCCAGTCGCCGCCTTGCGCTACATAAGCCGTGTAGCCCAGACGCTTCATCAGTTCCGCCCAGATGCGCGCGATGTGGTCAGGGCCCCAGCCGATACCCGTCGGCTTGCCGGAGAAGCCGTAGCCAGGCATTGAGGGGATCACGACGTCGAACGCATCCTCACGCCGCCCGCCATCGGCGGTTGGATCCGTCAGGGGACCAATCACTTTCAGCTGCTCGAGCACCGATCCCGGCCAACCGTGAGTGATAATGACAGGAAGTGCATTCGGATGCTTCGAGCGGACGTGAATGAAATGAATATCGATGCCGTCAATCTCGGTGATGAATTGCGGAAGCGCATTCATCTTTGTCTCAATTTTCCGCCAGTCGTACTTCGTTCCCCAATAGCGCACGAGCTGCTGGAGCTTTGCCAATTGGATGCCTTGGGACTGATCGGAAACCGTTTCGCGGTCAGGCCAGCGCGTCGCCTTGATGCGCCAGCGCAGATCGAGGAGCGCTTCGTCCGGAACGTTGACGCGGAAGGGACGTACCCTTGAAGCCCCATCTGGCAGAGCCACGGCCGCTGGAAAAAGAATGATTTTTCCGGCAATGGCCACCCCCATTGCGGCGTTGCCTAGGATTCGGCGCCGGTCTTGATCGATGACTTTGGAGTTGTCCGACACGCGCATGTCATCCTCCTGGCTTCGGTGCCCTTTGCTACCGATGAACTTGGCAAGACCACCTTTTTGCCTGAGCAACATGGAGGACAGCCCCGCAAATAGCTCGTTGGTCGTTGTTAATCGCTGTTAGGTGCTGCGAGCCACGCCAGACACTTGCGAGATGTCGCTCCAGTTTCGGGTTTGCAGGAGCCAACGCCTTCGCTACACTTTGTGCAGCGCGGCGGACATGCCGGCTCTTTACTGCCGCATGCTCTGTAACGACTGTCTTCAAATGGATCGAATCGCCTGGAATTGCTGTAACCTTGCTCTAAAAAGGTCATGTGAGGG
>CADEDX010000162.1:0-7067 GCA_902826195.1 uncultured Bradyrhizobium sp.
TCCTGCGCGGCCGGACGCTTCATCGACTTCAGCACGTCGGGGCTGGCGTGCTGGAAGGGGATGTCGAGATAGGGTAGGACTTTGCCTTCGGTCATCAGGCCGATAACTTCGTCGACATGGGGGTAGGGGTAGACATATTGCAGCCGCACCCAGGCGCCGAGCTCGCCGAGTTCTTTCGCGAGGTCGAAGAATTTTGCGCGGACCTGGCGGTCCTTCCACGGGCTTTCCGCATATTTGATGTCGACGCCATAGGCCGAGGTGTCCTGGGAAATGACCAGCAATTCCTTGACGCCGGCCGCGACGAGTTTTTCGGCCTCGCGCAGCACGTCATTGGCGGGGCGCGAGACGAGATCGCCGCGCAGTTTTGGGATGATGCAAAAACTGCAGCGGTTGTTACAGCCCTCGGAAATCTTCAAATAGGCGTAGTGCCGCGGCGTCAGCTTGATGCCCTGCGGCGGCACCAGATCCAGATGCGGATTGTGCACCGGCGGCAGCGCGCGGTGCACGGCCTCCAGCACGCTCTCATATTGCTGCGGGCCCGTGATCGACAGCACGCCGGGATAGGCCGCCTCGATCTGCTCGGGCTCGGCGCCCATGCAGCCGGTGACGATGACCTTGCCGTTCTCGGCCATGGCCTCGCCGATGGCGCCGAGCGATTCCTGCTTGGCGCTGTCGAGGAAGCCGCAGGTGTTGACGATGACGATATCGGCGCCGTCATGCTTGCGCGCCAGCTCATAACCCTCGGCGCGCAGCCGCGTGATGATGCGCTCGGAATCCACCAGCGCCTTGGGGCAGCCGAGGGACGTGAATGATATGCGCGGCGCTCGTTCCATGTATCTTGCGTCTGAATGATGGAGATATGCAATCCAAAGCCAAATAAAGCTGACCTTGAGCGCGGTGGCCGGTTCGGCCTGTCTGATGCGCACGAACTAGTCCCAATTGCCCACAATTACAAGGCTTTGCCGGGGCTGCCGACGTGCTATGGATGCTCCGCCGGGCCACGAGTTGAATGATGAGCGCTGAGTCGTCGCCGAAAATCGTGATTGTCGACGAAAGCCCGATCCGGGCCGCGATCCTGGAAGAGGGGTTGCGGGAGGCGGGCTTTACCGGCGTCGTGCATATCAGCGAGATGCAGAGCCTGTTAGCGAAGATTTACGCGCTCGATCCCGATGTCATCCTGATCGACCTCGAAAACCCCAGCCGCGACGTGCTGGAGCAGATGTTCCAGGTCAGCCGCGCGGTGCGGCGGCCGATCGCCATGTTCGTCGACCAGAGCGATGCCGCCTCGATCCAGGCCTCCGTCGAGGCCGGCGTCTCCGCCTATATCGTCGACGGGCTGAAGAAGGAGCGGATCAAGCCGATCCTTGACCTCTGCATCTCGCGCTTCAACGCCTTTGCGAAACTGCAGGATGAACTCGATCGCACCAAGTCGGCACTCGAGGAGCGCAAGGTGATCGACCGCGCCAAGGGCATATTGATGAGGGTGAAGGGCCTCACCGAAGACGAGGCCTATGTGCTGATGCGCTCCACGGCGATGCGCGAGAAAAAGAAGATCGGCGAGATCGCGCAGTCGATTTTGACCGCGTCGGAGTTGCTGAAATGAGTACACCTTTACGTATCGGCTTCATCCCGCTGGTCGACGCCGCTGCGCTGATCGTCGCCGTCGACAAGGGATTTACGAGCGCCGAAGGGCTCGACGTCACGCTGGTGCGGGAAGTGTCGTGGTCGAACGTGCGCGACAAGCTCAATATCGGCATGTTCGACGCGGCGCATCTGCTGGCGCCGGTGGCAATCGCCTCCAGCCTCGGGCTCGGGCACGTCAAGGTGCCGATCGTGGCGCCCTTCAATCTGGGGCTCAACGGCAACGCCATCACCGTGTCGCCGGCGCTGCATGCGGCCATCATGGCCGAGATCGAGGGCGATGCGGTCGATCCGATGGCGACCGCGCTGGCGCTGGCGCGCGTCGTCGCCAACAGAAAGAAAGCCGGCGCCGAGCCGCTGACGTTCGGCATGACATTCCCGTTCTCGACCCACAACTATCAGCTGCGGTTCTGGATGGCGGCGGGCGGGGTGGATCCGGACGAGGACGTGCGGCTGGTGGTGCTGCCGCCGCCCTACATGGTGGACAGCCTTGCCAACGGCCATGTCGATGCGTTCTGCGTCGGCGCGCCCTGGAATTCGGTCGCGGTCGATCTCGGCGTCGGCCACATCCTGCATTTCGTCTCCGACATTCTGGTGCGCGCGGCCGAGAAGGTGTTGGCGGTCCGGCAGAACTGGGCGGAAAAGAACGCCGACGTGCTGGCGGCGCTGGTCCGGGCGGCAGCCCATGCCGCCGAGTACATCGAGGACCCGGCCAACCGCGCCGAGACCGCGCAGGTGCTGGCGCGGCCGGACAGGATCGCCGTCGAAGCCGAGGTGATCCAGCGGACGCTGGACGGGCGGCTAAAAGTGTCGCCCGACGGCCAGCGGCGCGAGAGCAGCCGCTATCTCCTGGTCGGGCGCGAGGGCGCGGCCCGGCCCGATCCCGCCCAGGCCGCCTGGCTGTACGCGCAGATGGTGCGCTGGGGGCAGACGGCGATGCGGCCGGAGGCCTTGAAGACGGCCATGGGCGTGTTCCGGCCCGACCTCTACGATGCCGCCATGGGGCAGCAAATCACCCCCCCGGGCGCTTCCGACGCTATCGGGGCCTTTGCCGGGCCGGCGTTCGATCCCGGCGATCTCGCAGGCCATCTCGCGGCGTTTGAGATCGGGCGCTGGAAGCCCTGACCGGGCGCGTCATGAAGCAATGTCGAGCAGCCAGGTTTATTGCCTAATTTTCGGGCGTTGTGCTTCGGCGCATCGGTGAAGGCTGCTTCATAATTTTGAGGCTGCTCTAATAACTATCTGAAACAACAATTTTTTTTAAATCGATTGATGTGGCACGCAACTTGAATGTTACAGAGCGGCCAGTCGTCGTCGATGCCTTCTGGCCTTATGTCCAAGATGGATTTCCGCAGCAACGAAGCTGGTCGGATCGCTCAATCCAGGCCCGGCCCACAAGGTCAGGCTGGTTTCCGGGCGGTAGCACCAAATTCGTTGACGCCACCCCGCGTGGCCGCAGGAGCTTCGTCGCGCATCATGAAGATCGAAACACTCACAGTCGACTTTACCGACGAGCAGAAGCGCTACCTCGAAGGTTTTACGACCGGCCTGCAGATCAGCCGGGTGGGACGCGGTCTCGGCGGTAACGCCGGCACAGCGAGTGGCGAGCCGACCGGGCCCGATGCCGCGCATATCAAGGCGCAGGACAAGCTCACAGCCGCCGGCAAAAAACTCGCCGACCAGGAAAAGTTCAAGCGCGAGGAACATCCGTTTGACGCCTATGCACGTCTGAAGCGGCAGGCGCTCGACAACGCAACCCCGAACCCAGCCGACAATTTTCGCTGGCGCTATTACGGCCTGTTCTACGTGGCGCCGGCGCAGGATTCCTACATGTGCCGGCTGCGCATTCCGAACGGCATTTTGAAGCATTGGCAGTTCTCGGGGCTGGCCGACCTGATCGAAAAACTCTGCGGGCCGTTCTGCCACGTCACCACGCGGGCGAATTTGCAGGTGCGGGAAATTCCGCCGAGGCACGCGGTGGCGCTGATCGAGGGCATTCAAGATCTCGGCCTGTGCTCGCGCGGCTCCGGCGCCGACAACATCCGCAATGTCACGGGCACGCCGACCGCCGGCATCGATCCGCAGGAGATTTTGGACACCCGCGACTATGCGCGGGAGTGGCACTACCACATCCTCAACGACCGCTCGCTGACCGGGCTGCCGCGCAAATTCAACGTCGCCTTCGACGGCGCCGGCAAGATCGCGGTGCTGGAGGACACCAACGACATCGCGTTTTCCGCGGTCGAGGTGAAAGACGGTTTTGGCGCAGAGCCGGGCGTCTGGTTTCGCCTCGGACTCGGCGGCATCACCGGGCACCGGGATTTTGCCAAATACGGCGACATCATCGTCAGACCGGCGGACGCGACCAAGGTGTCGGACGCCATCGTCCGCGTCTTCATCGATCTCGGCGACCGCACCAACCGCAACAAGGCGCGGCTGAAATACGTGCTCGATGGCATGGGCCATGACAAATTCCTGGCGCTGGTCGAGGAGCGTCTCGGGAAGCCCTTTACGCGCGTGCCGCCGGAGGCGCTTGCGCCGCGGCCGGCATTCGACCGCATGGCGCATGTCGGGGTGCACCAGCAGAAGCAGGAGGGGTTGAACTGGATTGGCGTCTCGCTGCCGCTTGGCAAGGTCACCTGCGATCAGATGCGCGGGTTGGCAAAAATCGCGCAGGATCTTGGCGACGGCGATATCAGGCTGACGGTCTGGCAGAACCTGCTGATTCCTGGCGTGGCCGACAAGAACGCCGAGCTTGCGATCGCTGCGATCAAAAAGATCGGGCTGGATGTCGAGGCCTCGCACATCCGCGCCGGCCTGATCGCCTGCACCGGCAACGCCGGCTGCCGGTTCGCGGCGTCGAACACAAAACTTCATGCGGCGGAGATCGGCGACTGGTGCGAGCCGCGCGTCGGCATGGACACGCCGCTCAACATCCACGTCACCGGCTGCCATCATTCCTGCGCGCAGCATCACATCAGCGATATCGGGCTGATCGCGGCGAAGGTGGATGTCGGCGAGGATGTCGATCCGGTCGAGGGCTATCATCTGTTCACCGGCGGCGGCTTTGGCCCGGACGCGGATGTCGGACAGGAGATCTATCACGACCTCAAGGCGGAAGATGCGCCGCGGACGGTCGAGAAGCTGCTGAAGGCCTATCTCGCGCATCGCGCTTCGCCCGACGAAACCTTCCTGACCTTTGCGCGCCGCCATGACGACGAGACGCTGCGCAGACTCGCCGACGAGCAAATTTCGGAAGATCGGATGTCGTCATGAACCAGATCACGCCGACGCCGAAGATCGAGATCATTCCGTCGAACGCGCCGTTCTCCGAGGCGCAGCGCTCGTGGCTGAACGGGTTCTTCGCCGGCTTGTTGTCGGATGCGACGCCGCTGTCGGCCGGGCAGGGCGCCGCCGTCATGGACGGCGCCGCCGGCGATGACGGCGAGGCGCCATGGCATGACCAGACCCTGCCGATCGCCGATCGCATGAAACTCGCCGAAGGCCGCCCGCTGCGGCGGCGCATGATGGCGGCGATGGCGCAGCAGGACTGCGGCCAGTGCGGCTACGACTGCCACAACTATTCCGAGGCGATCGCCAGCAAGAGCGAGGCGCGGCTGAACCTCTGCGTTCCCGGCGGCAAGGAAACCGCGCGGATGCTGAAGGCGCTCTATGAGGAGGTCGACAAGGCGCCGGCTGCGCCATCGTCGACGCCGGCCGCAACGCCGGCGCTGCCCGCCATCGTGGCCGAGCCGGGCCGCTCGCGCGACAACCCGATCGCGGCAACCTTCCTGTCGCGCCGCCTGCTCAACAAGCCGGGCTCGGAAAAGGAAACCTGGCACATCGAGTTCGACCTGTCCGGTTGCGGGCTCGACTATGTCGTCGGCGATTCCTTCGGTATCTTCGCCCGCAACGATATCGGCCTGGTCGACCAGATCATCGCGCTGCTCGGCGCCTCCCACACGACCAAGGTGAACGGCAAGACGCTGCGCGAGGTCTTGATCGACGATGTCTCGCTGTCGCCGGCGCCGGACTCTCTGTTCGAGCTAATCTCCTTCATCACCGGCGGCGCCCAGCGCGAGAAGGCGAGGGCGCTGGCGCAGGGCGAGGATCCCGATGGCGACGCGGCGACGCTCGACGTGATGGCGGTGCTGCAAAAATTCTCCGGCGTGCGGCCGCACCCCGAGGCCTTTGTCGAGGCGCTGGAGCCGCTGCAGCCGCGGCTCTATTCGATCTCGTCCTCGCACAACGCGACGCCCGGAAAGCTGTCGCTGACGGTCGACTGTGTGCGTTACGTCATCAACAAGCGCAGGCGACTGGGGCTGGCCTCCACGTTCCTCGCCGAACGCATCAAGCCCGGCGACGAACTGAAGGTCTATGTGCAGAAGGCGCATGGCTTTGCGCTGCCGGCCGATCCCAAAACGCCGATCATCATGATCGGGCCGGGCACCGGCATCGCGCCGTTCCGCGCCTTCCTGCTCGACCGCCGCGCCACCGGCGCGCCCGGCAAGAACTGGCTGTTCTTCGGCCACCAGCGCAGCGATTGCGATTTCTTCTATGCGGATGAACTCAACGCCATGAAGACGTCGGGCCTGCTGACGCGGCTATCGCTGGCGTGGTCGCGCGACGGCGACAAGAAGTTTTACGTGCAGGACCGCATGCGCGAGGTCGGCCGCGAAGTGTGGACCTGGCTCGCCGAAGGCGCCAACCTCTACATCTGCGGCGACGCCAAGCGGATGGCCAAGGACGTCGAGCGCGCGCTGGTCGATATCGTCGCCCAGTTCGGCGCGCGGTCGACCGACGAGGCGGTCAGTTTTGTGGCAGAGTTGAAGAAGAAGGGCCGGTTCCAGCAGGACGTTTACTAGCGGTGTGCCTATGAGACCCGGTGGCGTCACGTGACCGGTGACGCCACTAAAGGGAGAAGAGTGACCACGATCACGGATGATGCTTGGTACCTCGATTATTGATGACCCAAATCTAACGGGGCACTGTGCCTCACTGGACACCGGGAGCATTGATATGACCGAGACCCTTGTGGTGCGCGAGTTAGCTGTCCGTGAACTTAATCCCAAATTCGGAGATCTCGGAGGTGCAGACGGCACGCGGCTCGGCCGATTGCGCGCGACTGCTGCTGATCTCGAGAAGATCAAAATGATGACGTTTGATCAGATCGAACAACTACAGCCAACATCCGATGTTGAAATCGCCGAAATCAGCGCGTGGTGTCGGCAACATGGCTATACTTGCCACGTCTCATCGCGAGGACAACTTGAATTTCGGACAAAAAGCATTGCCATGGCAACTCGTGTTCGCACGACGGCGCTAGCTATGTAGCTCTTAGGATGGGTTGAGCTCTTCGCGAAACCCATCATGCCGCTGCGCAAGGGTTGACGGGTTTCGCGAAGAGCTCAACCCATCCTACGGGA
>CADEDX010000162.1:7077-12313 GCA_902826195.1 uncultured Bradyrhizobium sp.
ACTGAATCTAAGCTTCACTCGGAGTTTTGAACAGGCCTAACGCCGGCATCGCCCGGAAAGGGATCAAGGCAATCGTTGTGATCACATAGCTGGCGGTCCACGTTATTCTCGCGGCCCCGTGTTTCTCAAAAATACAATACGCAATAAGGGTAATTGCAGCTTACAATTCGACCAAACGAACAGTCCTGAAAAGTTGCGATCATCGCTGTCAGCATGGGTATCGCGACGATCACCCAAGCAATCCTCGGTGGAGCCGGCAATTTCATTGCAGATTTTACGATTCCAGGAACATGCACATCAGGCCGGAGTCCGTGTCGAGCCTAAGCGGGACTCTCGTCAGGCTCCGGCCAAGAGGAACGTACCAGATAAGATATAATATCTTATCACCGCATTCTCACCGAACTTCGAATATCGCCTCCACTTCGGCGGCCGCGTTCCTCGGCAGCAAGCATCCGATGGTCATCCGGGCATGTCGTCCCTTGTCTCCCAGCCCTAACACCAGAAGGTCCGATGCGCCATTCATGACCAGCGAGACGGAAGGAAAGGGAGCTGCCGCATTGACGCATCCGAACACGCGCAGGCATTGCTCGATCCGCTCGAGACTTCCCAGGGCTGCTTTGGCTTGAGCGAGGATATTCAACGCGCAACAGCGGGCGGCGATCGTCGCATTCTCAACCGAGACGTCCACGCCTACTTGACCGATATGCTGGCTCGCCACCTTGCCATCGGGCCCGTAGCAAAGCTGGCCGGCAATGAACAGCTGGTTGCCGCTGCGCGTGAAGGCAGCGTAATTGCCGGCCGGGACAATGGGTGGAGGCAGGACAAGACCGGCTGCATGCAAGCGTTGTTCGACGATATCCATCGCTGGTAGAGTCCTTTACTGATCCGCGATCGTTAGATGAACTCCTGCGCTCGAACTTCGCAAACGATGTGTCGTTGGCCTACCGGTAGGAAAACTCATGCAAAATCCAGCACGGCGGAAACTCCCGCCCCTCAACGCCCTCCGCTTCTTTGAGGCGGCCGCGCGCCGCTGCAGCTTTGCAGCAGCCGCGGCCGAGCTTTGCGTCACGCCCGGTGCCGTGAGCCGGCAGGTCCGGTCGCTGGAAGCCCATCTGGGTGTCAATCTGTTCCGCAGGCATCCGCAACATCTGGAGATCACTCCGGCAGGGGCGCGGCTGGCTGCGATTGCGCGCACGGCGCTTGACGCGATCGAGCGGGAGGCACGACGGTTCGAGAAGGAGCAGGATGAGGTATGTATCGGTGTATCGCCCAATTTTGGCATGCGCTGGATGAGTTCTCGCCTTCGCGCGTTTCGAACGGAACAACCGGCCATTTGTTTGGTCATCGAGGCCCGCGAGGAGCTATCCGATCTTGCTGCAGGCGATGTCGATTTCGTTGTAAGGTTTGGCGACGGCAACTGGCCCAACGCTGCCACGGATTTACTGTTTGGCGGGCCACTTGTTTCGGTGGTCAGCCCGCAGCTCGTTCGAGAGCATCGGCTCAATGGATCAAGGATCGTCCGCGGACTTCCTCTGATCCACGTCGAACGAACGGATGATTGGACCTCATGGCTTCGCGCTGCTGGCATGCGAGCTGCGGGTGAGCGCGCGGAGACGATCGTAAGCCATGCGCATCTGGCGGTAGAGGCTGCGATTCACGGTGCCGGCGTTGCACTGGTCCATTCCGCGCTCGTTGTGAGAGAACTGTCTCAACGACACTTGCAGCTCGCATCGCCCCGTACGCTCGCCAGCGAGAAAGGCTATTGGCTGGCGAGATCGTCCCATCGAAAGCCCACGAAGGCCGCAAGGATCGCGATGGACTGGTTCCGCAAGCGTTCACAGCTGGAAGGCGCGATCCTGGGGCAGGTAGTGCATTCCGTGAGGTAGTGCCCAAATCGGCGCGAATAAAATTCTCGGGCTGCTGGGCAAAAGAGAAAATTTCCTCTCAAAGCCGTGCGGTCCGAAGCGCCCGTATCGCTATTTCAGAAGCTGCCTTGAATCCGTCCGCAATTGATCTTCCATATGTAGCCCATGCCGCGTTGGAGATCGATGATGCGCGAACTATCGGCGGAAGCCCGCCTGCACCTTTATGCACGCTCGGTGTCCCGCCGCGCCGCCGGTACCGGTTTTCACACCGCGGCGCTCTACAGCGCGTTCGCGCTCATTGCCGCCATCGTGTTCGGCACGCTCTCGGTGCATCCGTTTTAGAAAACGTAGGGTGGGCAAAGGCGCAACGCGCCGTGCCCACCATCTCGCATCGAATTCGGGGATAGATGGTGGGCACGTCGCGTTGCGCCTTTGCCCACCCTACCGATCATATCTTCGTCTTGAACGGCGCGACCGTAATCCCGGCATCCTTGAGCGCCTCACGCACCTTTCGCCCGATTTCGACCGCGCCCTGCGTGTCGCCGTGAATGCAGACCGTATCGGTGCGCATCTTGATCACCTTGCCGGTGACGGACACGACCGCGCCGTCCTGAACCATCCGCACCACGCGGTCGGCGATTTCCCTGGCATCGTGAAGCACGGCGCCCGGCTTCTTGCGCGACACCAGCAAGGCATCGTCGCCATAGGCGCGGTCGGCGAACACCTCGTGCACCATCGGCAGATTGGCGGCTTCGCCGGCCTGCACCAGCGTTGCATTGGCGAGCACCACGAAAATCAGGTTGGGATCGACGGCCTTGATGCCGTTGGCGATCGCCCGCGCGGTCATGTCGTCCTCGCAGGCGACATTGGAGATCGCGCCGTGCGCCTTGACGTGGGTGACCTTGTAGCCGGCCGCGGTCGCGATCGCCTGCAGCGCGCCGATCTGGTAGGCGATCAGGTTCTCGATCTCGGATGATTTCAGGCCGGGCATCGGCCGCCGGCCAAACCCGTGCAGGTCGCGGTACCCGGGATGGGCGCCGACGCTGACGCCGCGCGCCTTCGCCAGTTCGACCGTGTGGCGCATGATGTCGGGGTCACCGGCATGAAAGCCGCAGGCGACGTTGACCGACGTCGCCAGTTCGATCATCGCGGCGTCATTGCCCATTTCCCATGCGCCAAATCCTTCGCCGAGATCGCAATTGAGGTCGATGGTTGTCATGCTGCTGGTCCGCTTCCCGTGAGTCGATTGGTTGTTCAGTCCGGGCCCGCCACGTCGGCCGGAGATTCAGCGTGCCAGGTTCCGGCATCGACGGCGCTGACGGCGTGGCCGGCGACATTGGCATCGTGGAGCGCATCGATGTTGAGATCAACGTTCTCGATGGCGCGTAGCCGGTCGGGTAGGGTGCGCAGCAGCTCGGCAAACTTGCGCGCCTCCGCCTGTGCTTCCGCCATGCCGACGGCCTTGAATCGAAACGGGCGGCCGGCGGGGGTCTGCGCAAACCGGCCGAAATCCGCCGATATCACGGTCGCGAATTTGGGATAGCCGCCGCTGGTGCCGCGGTCCGACATCAGCACGATCGGCTGGCCGTTGCCGGGCACCTGCAGGCTGCCATTGACGGTGCCGTCGGATACGATGTTGTGGCCGTGCAGGTGCTTGATCACCGGGCCTTCGAGCCGGTAGCCCATGCGGTCGCTGGTGGCCGAGATCTTCCATTCGCTGTCGACGAACAGTTTTTTGATCTCCTCGGCGAACTCGTCGTCCTGCGGTCCCCAGACAATGCGGATCGGTGCGTCGGCTGCCGACGGCAGTTCGATCCGCCGCTCCGGCGCGCCGCTGGCTGCCTTCACCTGCAATTCGTCACCGGATTGCAGCGGCCGCGGGTAGGGGCTGCCCAGGCCCGCGCGGGCATTGACGGCGAGGCTGCCGAACATCGGCTCGCCTTCGATGCCGCCCTCGATGGCGAGATAGCTGAAGGAGCCGCCGCGGGCGAAGCCGAGGGTGAGCGTCTCGCCTTCGGCCAGCGTTGCCGACGTATCTGGTGCCACGGGCCGACCGGCGATATCGGCATTGCGGGGTGCGCCCGACAGCGCGACACGCACGGCGCCGCCATGTGCGGTGAATTTTGCGCCGAACGGGCCGACTTCGATCGCCGCCGTGAATGGTTCATTACCCACCAGCGTATTCGCCTCCGCCAACGCCAGCCGGTCCATCGCGCCGCTCGGCACAAGGCCATAACGCTGCGAGCCGGGACGTCCGGCGTCCTGTACCGAGCTCGCCGGGCCGATCGATGCAATGACGAGTTTTGTCATGAGGCGATCTGCTCGGCGATGAATTCGCCCGCCTCGGCGGCGCGGTCCTGTTCGGCAAACGTTTTGGCATCCACCGGCGTGAAGGTGATGTTGTCGCCGGGCTCCAGCAGGAAAATCGGGTCGCGGTGAAGCTGGTAGGTGCGTACGGCGGTTCGGCCCAGCAGGTGCCAGCCGCTCGGGCCGGCGAGGCACTGCACGCCGGTCTGGACGCCGCCGATCGAAATGGTGCCGGCCGGCGTCAGCAGCCGCGGGTTCTGCCGCCGCGGCATGTGCAGGCTTTCGGTCAGCCCGCTGAGATAGGACCAGCCCGGCGTAAAACCGATCATGGCGACCCGGTAGTCGCCGGTGACATGGCGGGCCACGATCTCGTCTGGCGTGATGTTGAGGGTTTTGGCGACGTCCTCGAGGTCGATGCCGTGCTCGCCGCCATAGCACACCGGAATGCGCCAGCGCCGTGTGTTGGTTGCTGCGGGCACCGGCCGCTCCGCGAGCGTGAGAATCTGCCCGCCCAGCTGGTCGAAGTCGACCTGTACCGGATCGTAATGGACCAGCAGCGAGCGATAGGTCGGCACCGTCTCGGTGACGCCGGTCACCGGCTCGGCGGCCATGGCGCGGTCGAGCGCCAGCACCCGCCGGTTAGCGACATCGTCGATGTTGCGGCTGAATTCCACCGTGATGGCGCTGTCGCCACTCGGCAAAAGGCGGGGCGGGGAAAGCGGCGCGGCCATGGCCTCTTTACTGTCTCGTGGCTTTCGCTTTTGAGCATGATCTCGCCGGAAAACCGGTGCCCACTTTTCCGGATCATGCTCGCCTGGAGCTGTAGCGTGTTTTGGCCGCCAGTGGAATTCGCTTCGTGCGAAATGCGCCAACAAATTCAATAAATTAATCAGCGTGCTGACGATAAGATGTTGTGATCGCGCGCCTTTCTGCGAGCCCTTGACGCGGCATCTGCGCTTCGCAAGATGCACCATCTTGTCGATCACCCTCCGGAGCCTGCATCCCAGATGTCCCTGTCCCCCGAAGCCCTCGCAACCCTGTCCGGCGTCTCCACCGCCACCATC
>CADEDX010000163.1:0-3315 GCA_902826195.1 uncultured Bradyrhizobium sp.
GCTCGCCGTGTTCGCGCGCATGCGACAATCCGGCGGTCTTCGTCGTATGCAAACTCTTCATCCGGTCGCGCCGCGTCTTGACGGCGGCCATCAGGGGTTTTGTTCTGCGCTTCTGCGATTTGCCGGATGACGACGTCGAGATCGGGTTCAGCCGTAATGGATCACTCTCACCGGACCGTGCCATCCGTTCGGTGCGGGATCATCGGCGCGTTATGTTGGAAAGACAAACGCTATTGTGTCGCCACGGCGCCATCGTCTCAAGCGCCATTGTTCGCTAGCGCCGCCTGTCATGTGCGGATGAACGGGTCCGGCAAGGTCGCGGTCCATCACGGACAAGCAAGGCCGCGCCCAGGCGGTCTACTCATAAATCGAGGCTCGCGAGCGCGGCTTGACCCATGTCGCCATCCGGCGCTTCGCGGGCTCAAACCAGACATCCACCGAGGTCCGAAAGTGCCAGGAGAAGACCATACCAAGGACGCGAGCAGAAAGGCGGATCGACCGTCACCCATGCTTGTCGGCTACATGTTTTGGCTGCACTGACCAAGCCGCGGCTTCGTCGTCTTTATCAGCTTCGGCCGCCGCGGCCGTCGCCTGCACCTTGCCGGGTTTGTGATGGGCGGGCGAATAGATCGCATAGACCTGCATCGGTGTTGCGCCGATATTGGTGATGTTGTGCCATGTCCCGGCCGGAACGAGCACGCACCAGCCATTTGAGACAGTTTTTTCAAAAGTCAGCTTGTCCTTCGCGGGTCCCATCTGCACGCGACCGCTTCCAGCATCGAGGCGCAGGAACTGATCGGTTTCCGGATGCGCTTCAAGGCCAATGTCGCCGCCGACGGGGATAGACATCAGCGTGACCTGCAGATAGCGCCCACTCCAAGCGACCGACCTGTAATTTGTATTGACCTTAGTCGCGTGCTCAATGTCGAACGATTGCGGCTGCGGTCCAATGTCTTCAATTGTATGAGCGGTGATGTTCATGACTGATCTCTCAAAGCGGCATTTGCCTTTGAGTCCCGCGGCGAAGCGGGACACGGTGGGTTTGGGGCGCGAGGTGGTCTAAGCTGAGTGCACTGTTGCTCCTTCGCCTCCTCGTCCGCGAGCAATCTCAGAATCAAATTCCGGCGCTCTTGGTTCATGTCGGGCGCTTCGGCCAGGAGCCTTTTGAACAGCGCCATGTTCTGTTCGTGAATGAAGTTTTCCAAGACTGCCCCCTGTCGCCCATTGGGAGGCTGCCAAGGTTTCGCCAGGCAAGTGACTTCATCGGATCCTCTGCAGCCTGTACTGTCTTGATCGAGTGCAGCGAGAACCTGCAGTCTCGACAGCCAGGGAAATCGAAAACACAGAACTCACCTTGGAGAACCCGCAAAGTCCAGTCAGCGGAGGCGGTTTCAAAGCGGCACTTAAATGGAGCCGGTGTAAATTGAGCCATGATGCACTCCTTGGGTCAGGCGGGAGTACCGAACTCTCAGTCACCGATAATTGCCGAGCCTGACGCGGTGATGGAATTATCATGCCGCAGCGCAGCGGGAGTTCATGGTCAAAAGTGCTCATTCATGAAAATTTAACAATTCGCGGCCAGCGATGAAATTTCTCGCGCGTGCGGTTGTCGTTCGGCAGGAATGAAACTCTCTACTGAACGCGGTGCTCAAAATGCGTCGGGCGCGGGCAGCGTGAAACCTGGTCGCGAAGGCGGCCTTTAATCAGGCGGTCGAAGTGTTTTTGTCATCCTAGCGACTATCGGCGATGACAGAGGGTCTGGCCGCTCGCAATCCAGGCACTGGAAGGTGCGCGGCGGCTTGCCGCCTGGCTGAAGCTCAAGCGTCATTGAGCGACCACAACCGGGACAAATCGGACGATTTCGGGAATCTGGCATGCATAGCTCCGCCTTGAGTCGGGCGGGAGCGCAAAGCTCTCAGTCACCGATAAAAGCCGGTAGCGGGGCGATGATGAACTACCTACGCAGCATTGTTGGCGGAAGGCAATTCAAATCCGTGGAGCAAAACACGCCACTGCGATTGTATCTGGCTACGCGCTTACGAGTCCACGCGCTCAGTTAAGCCGCGCGCCGATCCCGGTGAGCACGCGGAAATCTGGTTTCGACTGAACGCCGTTGTGCTCGTTGAGCACGGGAACGCCCACGGAGACAAACCCTGAGAAGCGATCGAAACCGATGCGCACGCCGGGCGACAGATACACCGTGGTGCCGCCCGAATTCGGATCGGGAATACCGGCGATCCGCTGCTTGTCGTGCCATTCGCCATTGAGCTCCAGCACGAGGTCGAGCGTGTACGGCGTCTTCTTCATGTCGCTGTGGTCGTGGTTGGCGTGATAGAGGCAATGCTCCTGCAACTGGTTGCGCGGCTGCATGCAGTATTCGTGCAGCTCGACCTCTTTCGACGAACCGGTGGCGCCGACCAGGCGATACGACACCGAGGCGCCGAACAGGAGCCGGTCGCCGAGATTGGTATTCTGCGTGCCGTTGGTGATCAGATAATAGAGAGCGCTGACGTCGAACGACCAGCGGCCGGTGCGCTTGGTGAAGGCGGCGCCGAGCAGGCCGTCCCACGAGCCCGAGCCCGGCTGGAATTCGGCCTCGAACAGATTGCCGAAGAGGTCACGCTGATTGGTGCTGCCGGTCGGCGCCTTGAAGCCGAACAGCACGGCGGCCGACGTTCCGGTCTGCGCGTTGTTGTGGAAGCGGTATTGGCCGAGCATCGTCACGTCGCCAAAGCCGGCCGAATTGCCGCGCCGATTGATGCCGTCGGGGCTCATCAGCCCGCTCATGTCGTTGGCGTTCATGATGCCCATGTGGCCGCCGGTCAGCATGTCCTCGACACCGCCCGGCTCGCGAATGTCCGAGCGGCGGATGCCGGCGGCGCGCATGCCGACGGTGAAGTCGTTGGTGACGCCGTAGGCCACCGACAGCGAGACGGCTTCGATCGAGCGGATCGAATGCGCATGCGTGCCGCGGTTCGCCGCGGCGAGCAGGTCGGCGTCGCTGAGCTGGCCGAGGCGGATGAATTCGTAGCGGACGGAAGCGGCGATCAGTCCTTCGGAGAGCGTATCGGCCGAGATGGTGTTGATGGGGCCGCCGCTGCCGGTATTGCCGCCGCCGCCGGGATGGTGGGCTTCCGCAGGCAGCGCCAGAAGGATGATCGCGGATGAAAAGATGCCGGCCGCGGGCCGCCTCAAATACGCACGCACATACGCCCCCATTCACTGATGAGAAGCGATTAGCCATTGCAATCGGGCGCTAGATTGACTGGATCGTGCGAGAAGCGCGGCCTGCTGGCGACCGAAGCAAAGCGGAAA
>CADEDX010000163.1:3325-12304 GCA_902826195.1 uncultured Bradyrhizobium sp.
CGTCCTCGCGAGCGCGGCCTTGGTGTGGCCGGCGTGTGGTGAGCCAGTGGCGAAAGCCGCGAGCACGATTTTTGGTTGCGCGTCCGGTGTTCTCGCGCCGGGGTTCGTAGCCGCAATCAGGTCCGGCAGCGGCCGCAATCGGGGCGAGCACCGGCCGCAATCGCGTCCGATTGTTCATCTACACGACGGTTGTCCAGCGTGTTTTGAGTGGGGCAGTCATGACCAACATCGCCAGAGATATCTTTGTGTTCATTACGGCGGCCATTTTTGTCGCAGCCGCCGTGCTCATTACCACAGGCGCCGGCGCGCACGAATTCAAGGCTGGGGCCATCGACGTCGGCCACCCCTGGTCGCGCCCGACCCCGGCGGATGCCAACATCGCCGGCGGCTATCTCACCATCACCAACAAGGGCAAGACCGCCGATCGCCTGATCAGCGGCACCTCGCCCGCGGCCGGCCAGATCGAGATCCACGAGGTCGTCGACGTTGACGGCATGGCCAAGACACGTCCAGTCGCCAACGGCATCGAGATCAAGCCCGGCAAGACCGTGGAGCTCAAGCCCGGCGCGCTTCGCATCGTGATGCTCGGCCTCAAGGAGCCGCTGAAGCTCGGCCAGAAGATCAAGGGCACGCTGGTGTTCGAGAAGGCCGGGCCGGTCGAGGTCGTCTACAACGTCGAGGAAAATCCCGGCGCCGCCGTCAGTGGCGTGGCCGGCGCGCACAAGCATCACTAGATCATGGTTGCTGGTTTCGAACGCTTCATTCTCAAGTCGGGATCCTGACAAGTGAGTTCGCACCAGACGTCAGCGACAACGGCAACCAACTTGCGATCTTCACAACAGCAGCGCGCGCCGTGGCCGTTCGCGGCCACGCTGGTATGCGCATCGCTGCTTGGGATCGCGCTCGCATTCTGCGCCCGCACGATGCTGCCGGCGTGGGCGCTCAATGGAGAGGTTTTCCCATCGAGCGTCGTCTGTTCGCGCGGCAATTCTGCGGCCTCGCCGGAGGCCGCGCGCACGGGCGACTAGCGACCTGGCGCCGAGGAAGGGCTGCGCCGTTTCCACCCGCGAAGCGTGCACCCATCAACAGTTCGGAAACCACACGTTCGCTCTCCCGGCCCCGCTAACGAATCGAAAATCGTTCTGCCTCAAATTCGTCTCCTGGAAAAGAAATGGGGAGATTTCGGACATGAACAGCCTGGCCATCATGGAAAACGTCCGCCGCTACCGCACCATCGCGTCGCTGTACCGACAGACCGCGGCCTTCCGGCCGGTTTCCAGCAACTCGCTGCTGGCGCAAGCCAGGGAGTGGGAGCATCGCGCCGTCGCCGAACTGGAAGCCTATTTTGAAGGTTTCCGTTCAGGCAATTCCGCAGGCTGCGCCGCCTGAGCCGACGTCGCCTCCGGCGGGAGGTGGTGCGAGTTCGTTAAGAAATACGGCGGCGCGGGGTGAGGCCGACGGCCCATTTACCAACCTTCGCCGCCAGGGGGCGCTGGGGCCTCGATGGGACCAGTCCGCCCAGCGATGAAGGATCGTCGTTCCCCCAATTCAATTTTTGCGAGCAATGACGGCCCAGCACCCCATTCTACTTTGCATGGGGTTGTTTTCGATGTTTTGTGTTCGGACGCTTCGGTCCGCCGCGACGGCGCTATGCTAAACGTTCTCCATCCAATTCCCTCGGGAGATCGTCATGAGCATCGAAGTCGAATGGGCCCGCATGACCGCACCGGAGTTGCGCGAGATCGCCGCGCGCAAGGGCGCGCTGGCGATCCTGCCCGCCGGATCGCTCGAACAGCATGGCCCGCATCTGCCGGTCATCACCGATACCGCGAGCGCCAGCGCGGCGTCGATCGCAGCGGCGCGATTGGTCGCCAATGGGCCGGATCCCGTGCCGGTCGCCGTGCTGCCCGGCCTGTGGCTCGGCTTGAGCGAGCATCATCTGCCGTTCGGCGGCACCATCAGCGTCGACTATGCCGCCTATCGCGCCATCCTCGAAAGCATCGTGCGTTCGCTGCGCGCGCTGGGCTTTGCTCGCCTGCTGATCGTCAACGGCCATGGCGGCAACATCGATCCGCTTGCCGTGGCCTCGCGCGAACTCGCGGTGGCCCATGATTTTCCGATCGTGGCGACAACGCCATGGTTTCTGAGGCCGGACAAGATCGCCGCGATCTTCGAGTCCGACACCGCGCCGAAACATGCCTGCGAGGGCGAGACCTCGGTCATGATGGCGATCGCGAACGAGATCGTGAAGTCGCACAAGCTCGACGAAGCGATGCAGCAGGCGCCCGCGCCGGTCCAGGCGCCGGCAGGCTTCTCCCGCTTCTACTCGTTCTCGGAGCGTGCCCCGGTCACCGGCACCTGGGGTGACCCGCGCACCGCCACCGCCGAAAAGGGCGCGCGTTTTCTTGCTGTGCAGGCCGAGGCCTTGGCAGAAGCCATCCGCAACCCGGTGCTATGGTCGCGTCCCGATCCGGTCTGGCGGGCGGGGCGGGGACAGGAGACAACGGCGGGCAAGGCCGAGTGACGCCGTGGCTGCGGCCCAGCTATCGGCGGCGCCGCAGGTAGACGAACCAGTAGACGCCGCCCACCATGAGGCTGCCGCCAATGAGATTGCCGATGGTGGCTACCAGAATGTTGTGCAGCGCAGCCGCGACACCCAATCCCGGAAACGCCTCCGGGCTCTGACCGATCGAGGTCCAGAATTCAGCGCCCGCCCATGCCTTGATCGCAAGGCCGTAAGGCAAAAGATAAAGATTAGCGATGGAGTGTTCGAACCCGGCAGCGACAAACGCCGCGATCGGCGGGACGATGACCAATACCTTGTCGGTCAGGCCGCGAGCGCCGAAAGACATCCATACCGCGAGGCACACCAGCACGTTGCACAGCACGGCGAGAAAGAACAGTTGAACCGTCGGCAGGGCTGCCTTCGTAGCCGCGATCGTCAGCGCCGTTCGGCCGACCTCGCCGTTACCAAACTCATAATGTCTGGCGAGAAACACGAGAGCGACGGTGCCGATCGCGCCGGCGATATTTCCGACATAGACCAGTGACCACGCGCGGAGCAGCCCGCCGATCGTGATGCGCCGGCTGGCAAAGGCAACGACCATCAGAGCATCGCCGGTGAACAACTCCGCACCGCCGACGATCACCAGGACAAGGCCGAGCGAGAAGACCAGCCCGGCCGCGAGACGCGCAATCCCCCATGGCAGATCGCCGGCTCCGGTTAGAACCACGGTCATGAAGATCGCGCCGAGGGCAATGAAGGCGCCAGCGAGCACTCCCAGTGTGACGAGACCGATGGCATCTCGGCCGGCTTTCGCGGCACCAGCAGCCTCGCAGGCCAAGGCCATCTCTGGCGGCAGCGGCGCGTCGAAATCAGGCGTATTCGGCAAATCCTCGCGCGTCCGTGTCATATCCGGGGCGCGGCGGCCGGTTCGCCGGAATCGTTTTCGACGGTCGTCATTTTGGGTGCGGCCCCAGCCATGATTGCCCCTTCAGTGTGGTCGACGCCGACAATGATAAGCCGGCCTCGGCGGCTCGACTTGATTCGGGTCAAACGGGGACAGTTCACCGCAGCGAACGCCGCGTGCCTGCGGACGAAAGTCTGCGATCATCAGTGTCTGCGCGGAGACTGATCCGCTCGCGTTTCAGTTAAACTCAATCGAAAGTGCCGTGGATATTCGCGGCTTCTCCAACGCGAGCTTATTCGCGGCTCACATCATTCGATTGATGCCATTTGGATAGGCGACGTAGCCGAAACAGGTTTGTCCCTGACACTCTGGTCAATATTGCTCACCTTGCCGGAGTTATTTCACAAGCTCCGGAACGATCCGGGTTCCGACGAGTATTCGTGTCGAAGCGAACAAGGCCAGCAGCGTCGCTGCCGTACCTGACGCTTACGCGCCTCCTCAGACTCTTGAGGAGGCAATTCCCGGAGCAATGCAATGAAGACCAAGTTCATCGTACTCGGCGCTATCGCGGCAGGTCTGTTGGCCGGCACAGCCATGGCGCAGTCACCGACCACGACGACACGGCCCGAAGTCAACTCAGCCAGCGTCTCCTACAAAGGTCAGTGGCGGACTTACAAGATGATCGGTCTGGACGTTTACAACCAGAACAATGAAAAGCTCGGCGACATCTCCGAACTCCTGGCCGATCAGACCGGCAAGATCCAGACCGCCATTCTCGGCGTCGGCGGATTTCTCGGCGTGGGGGAGCGCATGGTCGCGGTCAGCTTTGACCAGCTGAAGTTCGTCAACCAGCCAATCGAAACGAAAATGGCGTCGGGCACGCCGACTTCGACCACCACCACGACCACCAAGAGCGCCGACAGCACCACGGCAACGACGGGTGCGGCCACTACCGCGCGTCCGGTCCGAAGCGCCAGCGAGCAATGGTATCCGGATCACGCGGTCATCAACCTCACCGCCGATCAGCTCAAGGCGATGCCGCGGTTCGAATACAACTGATTGAACCTCCCTTGTTGGCCGGTTGCCGGCGATATCGAATAGTTCGTTCTCGATATCTCACGCGATCTGGCAGTCAATTGGCTGGTCGGGGCTTCGGCTCCGGCCAGTGCTGCTTCTTTCGTAAGCAACGAGGCCAGACGCGAAGAGGCCCGTGTCGCCGACGGTGGAGAAGACAAAAGCGATCGTCCAGGCGCAAAATGATGTTGCTTCCGCGATCGGTAAATGCATGAACTAGAAAATCTCAACCAAATCCTTCCGGTGTCATGCGAACCGCCTTACGCAACTCCATCAGCGTTCTGCGCACACCATGAAGCTGGTCGACCAAATTCAGAATTATTCCCACTCCTTCCATATTCACGCCAAGGTCCACCGAAAGCTCACGGATGAGCCGTGCCCTGGCGATATCGATGTCAGTGAAGCTCGGCTCGTCGGACGAACCGCCCTGTATCAGCCACTCTTGCTCGATCCAGGCCCCCAGGGTTTCATGCTCGATGCAGGAGAGCGACAGAAATTCCTCCTTGCTCAGTTTCATGGCGTCAGATCCTCACGGGGATTGAAGGTCTTTCCACCTTCCCAGTTGGTAACGAATGCTTCGAGTTCGGGATCCGGCTCCTTTGAAAGCACCACTTTCAGCTTCACCAGTTGATCGCCATCACCACCGGTTTGCTTGGGGGCGCCCTTACCCCTCAGGCGTAGCGTGCTCCCGGTGTTTGATCCTTTCGGCACGCTCATCGTCACAGTCCCCGTTGGCGTAGGAACCCTGATCCGCGCACCGAGCACCGCCTCCGTCAGAGAAATCGGTAGTTCAAGATAGATGTCGTCGCCCTGGCGTGTGAAAGAACGATCAGGCTTGATTTCGAGTTGTATGAGTGCGTCTCCGGGGTCGCCCTTGCCCGCTCCGGGCGTACCCTTGCCGCGCAATCTCAGGACCTGCCCCTCGGTAACGCCGGGCGGGATTGTCACGTCAAGTGTGCCGCCGTCGGGCAATGTCAGCCGCTTGTTAGCGCCTGCGATCGACTCGATGAATTCGATCGGAAGCCTGAACTCGAGATCGCGCCCGCGCCGGTTAGCCTGCGCCCGAGCACTGCGTCTCAGGAGCTCGGCGAGGGCGTCTTCCGACTCCATGAAATCCGCGAAGCCGGAGTTGTCCGTATAAGGATGGTCCTGTTCGGCTGACGCGTAGTCCCGGTAATAGCTCTGCCGCGCCCGTTCGGCTCCGGTGGCGTCAATCTCGCCGCTATCGAATCGCTTGCGCTTCTCGGCGTCGCCAACCAGATCATAGGCGCCGGCCACCTCCTTGAACTTTTCCTCGGCTTCTGGATTGCCGGGATTGAGGTCCGGATGAAGCTTCTTTGCAAGCTTGCGATAGGCCTTCTGAATATCATCTGCGGAGGCTGTAGGAGCGACTCCCAGAATTTTGTAAGGGTCGGTCAATGTGGTCACCACGTCATCACCCACCTAAGCTGGAACGCCCTCATACACTCTCACGCATGCGGAAAGTCCGGCACGCGACCGTCCACCACTTCGACGATGCGATCGCAGCGCTTTGCCAGCTCAATGTTGTGCGTGACAATCAGAAACGTCGTGCCGCGCTCGCGGTTGATCTGGCGCATCAAGTCGAAGACCGCGTCTGCCGATTTCGAATCGAGATTTCCGGTGGGTTCATCGGCCAGCACGAGGTCCGGATCCATCGCTAACGCGCGCGCGATCGCCACGCGCTGCTGCTGGCCGCCCGACATGTTCATCGCCATGTTGCTGCGCCACGGCGCGAGACCGACGCGATCAAGCAGTTCGTCGGCGCGTTTTGCCATGGCGGCGTCGGGCCAGCCCCGATCCACCAGCATCGGCATCATCACGTTCTCCTGCGCGGTGAATGCGGATATCAGGTAATGGTATTGAAAAATGAACCCTATGGTTTTGCCGCGCAAGCGCGTGAGTTCGGCGTCTCCCAAGATACTTGTATCCTCACCGTTGATGAGCAGCCGTCCGTCAGTTGGACGATCGAGCAAGCCAATAATATTCAGCAGCGTGCTCTTGCCTGATCCGGACGGCCCCATGAGAGCAAGGAAGTCACCGGTTCGCATGGTGAGGTCGATACCATGCAGGATTTCAGTCTCGACCGGGGTGCCGACATTGTATGACTTTCGGATTTTTTCCAGTACGAGAACGTCAACCACGGATAGCCACCACAGGATCAAGCCGTGCGGCGCGAAGGGCCGGCGCAATGGCTGCGATGACCCCGGTCGCGGTGGCCGCCGCCGATGAAACGAGGAACAGCTGAGGTTCGAGCAACAGCGGAAACAACTCGCTACCATCCACTTGGCGCGCATAATGGTGCCAGACGACGAGGGCAAACGCGCCGAGTGCGGATCCAAACAACGAACCGATGAATCCGAGGATTCCGCCCTGTATGAGGAACACGCGCAGGATTTGCTCGCGCTTGGTGCCCATGGCGCGGAGAATTCCGATATCCTTGGATCGCTGTATCACCGAAACGATCAGTACCGCAGCGATTCCGAACGCGACAGAGAGCCCGACAAACGAGCGGATCAGGGTATTCGATGTCTGTTGTGCCCGTACCGCGGTGAAGAACTGCGCATTGGTCTTGATCCAGCTGTCCGCCTGGACCGGAAGTGTCGCCTGAATCTCCCGGGCTATATCTTCAGCCGCGTAGATGTCGTTCACGGTCAGCTCAATCGAGGTGACGCCGCCGATGAGCCCGAGCAGGCTTTGCGCCGTGCGCTGTGCCACAAACGTATTGCGCTGGTTAGCGCCCTTGCTGCCGAGGTCGAAGATGCCGGTTACGGTGAGGATGCGGCTGCCACCGGCCGCGGTCGTCACATTGATCTTGTCGCTCAGGGAAGCGCCAAGATCCTTGGCAAGCTCAGTGCCGATCAAAATTCCCTCGCTGGTGACCGCGCTGTCACCGGCAACGATGTAATCCGGAACTCGCACGATCTTGAAGTAGGCCTCGGGCTCAATTCCGGTCAGCGTGATGGCGCGATTGGTGTCGCCGCGCAACGCAAGCCCTGAACCTGAGACCGTTGGCGCGACCGCGACGATATCCGGCCGCGCCTGCATCTCGGTCCGTATCTTCGGCCACTGGTCGATCGACAGAATGCGTTGGGTGGGGCGCTGCACGATCGCAGCTTCGATGGTGCCGGCGTCATGGCGCAGCGGCCGCGCGATCTCGTCCGGCGGGATGAGTTGGATCTGCGGCTGCGAGGTCAAAACGCGTTTGATAAAATTGGCCTGAAGGCCGGCCAGCATCGCTGACATGAAGACGATGACGCCAACGCCGATGGCGATTCCGGCGAGTATGACGAGGGTTTGCAGCAGCCCCTCCATCAGGAAGCGGACCGAAGCGATCCATTCAAAGGGCAGCCACCGGCTCATGGCCGGACGGCCCGGATGCGTTGCCCAGCCCTGACACCGGCGGTCGACGGGATGACCAAATCGCCGGGCTGCAGCCCGTCAAGCACCTCGTATTGACCCGTGCCACGCAGCCCAAGCTTGATCGACTGAAGGCGCGCGCGCCCGCCGTCCGCCTTGAGGACCCACGGTGCGCCGTTGCCCGGCTCGTGGACGGCACGCGACGGCACGACGATCGCGTTGTCACGCCTTGCAATCTCGATGTCGACCGATACGGTCATGTCCTGCTTGAGATAGTCGGGAGGCTCCGGGACGTTCAATTTGACCTGAACCGATGCGCGAGTGATGTCCACGGAAGGATTGATGTAGCTCAAGATCCCCGAAAACCGCTTGTCGGAATAAGCGTCGGCGGAGGCGAGCGCCTTTTGGCCCAGGCTGAGCAGGCCAAGGTTTTTTTCGTCGATCTGCAGGACCAGCTGGGTGCCTCCCGCCGGCGCCAGCACCATCAGCGCCTTACTCGGCTGCACGACCATCCCCCGTTCGACATTACGGGTAATGAGTATTCCGTCGCGAGGCGCGGTGATCGTGGCATAGCCAAGTCGCGCACGCGACGTATTCAGGTTCGCCCGAGCCTGGCCAAGTTGGGTCTCGGCCATCACATAATCGCTGCCGACCGGGCTCGCCGTGAAAACCTGCAGCTCTGCCGTACGTACCAATGTTCGAGCAACATCCAGTGTTTTTCTTGCATCGTCCAGGGTTACGCGGGTGCCATAACCACTCTCTGCAAGCTTCGCGGCTCGCTCAAAGGCAGCTTGTGCATTAGCGAGGTTTGCTTGCGCCTGCATCAAGGCTTGATCGGCCGCGGGCTTGGTCAGCTCGCGCAATTGTCGAACGCGAGCTTCGGCTTGCGCGACGGCGCCCTGCGACTGCACGACCGCGGCCTGCAACTCGCTCGCCTCGATCAGAATCAGTCGCTCGCCCCGCTTGACCTCCTCGCCCTCGAGTACCAGCACGTCTTCCACCGTGCCGGTGATCTGGCTGGCGATTTCAACCCGGAACGGCGTCTCGATATGTCCGCTTGCCACCACTGTCTGCACCAGGTTGCCACGAGCGACCAAAGCAGTGCCTATTTCACGTC
>CADEDX010000164.1 GCA_902826195.1 uncultured Bradyrhizobium sp.
AACGAGATCGGCGCTAATCATCACGACGTCGATCTCGGGGTGATCCTTCATGAATTGTCCAAGCAGCGGCAGTTCGACCTTGCAGGGGCCGCAGGTGACGCCCCAGAAATGCACCAGCGTCGGACGCCCGGCGTGCGAACGCAGCATTTGCTGCCAACTTCCCCGCACGAACGGCTTGAGCTCAGACGGGGCCTCCGCTGCCGGCGCGGCGGCCAGCGAGGCCAGCAGGAACAGGGCAGCCAGCAGGCGCGTCATGATCCGTCTCCGATCGGCAGCAGGCGATAGCCATTGGCCTTGGTCATCCAGGACAGGTAGGTCGTCTGTCCATCGCCGATCAGCAGCGGGTGGTCGGACGTGTCCGTCGTCTCGGCGATGACGGATGGTTTTGACCAGCTCCTGCCCTCGTCGTGCGAGATCATCGCGTTGACCGAGGTTTTTTCGCCATCAAACTCTTTCCAGACCATGGTGGCGCCGCGCGCGCCCGTCAGAACATACGGCCGCGTCGGGTTGCGGTCGGAATGGCCTAGCGGAAGCAGGTTGGAGAACGTCTTACCCTCGTCGTCGGAGCGGGCATAGAACAGCCCCTTGCGCGCCTTGCCATTGGTGTACCACGCGACGTGATAGGTGCCCGCCGGCGATATCGAAAGACTGGGCCCGTGATGGGGGCATGCGGAAATCTGCCAATTGTCGTTGCTGACGCGGCGCACCTCGCCCGGCGTCGCCAGATCATTGAACGTCATGACGGCGTGATCCCGCACGCCGCCTTCGAACATGTTCCTGAACACCACGACCGGACGGCCGGGGCCGGCGAAGGCGAGGCCGAGCCGGCAGCATTCGCAGGTGTTGTCGCTGGCAAGCCGCGCCTCGGTATAAACAGCACCACCGTCCTTCGACGACGCGAAGAACAGCCCAGCGCCTTCGTATTTCCGGCCCGCCTCACGCGCCGGCACCCGGTTGCGCTTGTCGATCCAGGCCGCGAACACCGACCCGTCCGGATCGAGGCCGAGCGCCGCAAAGCGCTGGCTCTCGTTGTCAGCCGTGATCGGCTGCAACTCGGCAAAACTCTGCCCGCCGTCGATCGATCGCGTCGCAAACACCTGGCCGTTGAACGCCTTGTCGCGGAAGGTCGAGAACGCCAGCGCGATGGCGCCACCCTTCTCGACCACGATCTGGGGCCGCGCATCCGGACCCCAGTCGAGGTTGAGCTTCTCTTTCGTGACCTGAACCGGCGTCGAAAGGCTGCGCCCAAAATCCTTCGAGCTCGCCACCGAGATTTTGCCGCCCGCCATCCAGGAAAGCCACAGCGTGCCGTCGGACGCGAAGGCCGGCGTCACTTTCGAGGCGCAGCGCAGTTCAACCTCCTCGCACGCCGTTTCCGATGCGTGGTTGTGATGGCTCATCTGCGCCTGCGCCACCGTCTGGCAGAGCGAGAGCGCGAGCGTCGCAAGCAAGCTCATTCGCAGCATGGCCGTTCTCCTTGTGCAAAGCGTCCGGTCATTTGAACGCCAGCTTCATTCCAGCGATGAAGGCGCGGGGCGAGCCGGCGTAGATCGAGTTGCCCGTGTTCGCCAGCACCGAAGCAGGATTCTGCAGGCCGACCGCCGTCACCGAATTTGCAATATTGTTGGCCGAGGCCACATAGGTACGGTCGAACACGTTTCTGACCTCGGCGAACATGCTCAACGACTTGAAGTAGTCGGACTTGAGGTCGGTGTTGTAGTGGACGTTGAGATTGACCAGTTCGTAACCGGGCGCCTTCAGGAGATTGGCGTTGTCCGTGTAGAATGAATCCTTCCACTGGACCTCGACAAACGCCCCTAGGCCGGCGAGCGGCCCCCACATCTGATCGTACCCTAGTCGCGCCGTCAGCTCGTGCGGCGAAACACCGGGAATCTTATTGCCGGCGCGGTTGAAGCTGAACGTCGCGCCATTGACGATATTCTCGGTGTATTCGGTGTAGAATTCGTCGAGGTAAGTATAGGCCGCCGTGAATCGCCAGCCCGGATAGAACTTCCAGTCGGCTGCAAGCTCCACGCCGCGATGTTCCGATTTCGGTGCGTTGAATGTGAAGCTTGCATTGGGTGCGCCAACCTGTGTGGCCTGCGAAACCAGTTCGTTCCTGAAGAACTCATAGAAGCCGGTCGCGCTGAATGTGAGCGTGTTGTTCGGCGTCCAGTCGAACCCGATGTCGTAACCGAGGTTCTGCTGCGTCTTCAGTTGCGTGTTGTTGCCGTTCTGACCGTTCGAGAGGACAAAGAGGTTGCCGACCTGCGGCGTGCCGTAACCCGTGGCCACCCGCGCACGGAACTGCCATTCGGGATTGAACTTGTAGAGCAGCGCCAGCTCGGGCGCGGCGTTCTGGAATTGCCGGTCGGCGGATATCAGCGTGGTGAACGCCGTCGGGACATTCGTCGTCGGATACGCGTAGGTCGTATTGACGCCCCTCAGAACGGTCGCCTCCCAGCCGATGCCAGCGATCGCGGTCAGGTTGGGGGCGATCTTGAGCTCCTCGCGCGCTCGAACGCCGTAATTGGAGGTGCTGCTGAAGGTATTGCTCTGCAGGAGACCCAGCCTCGCGTTGCCGCCCGGCATGACGTTGCGCGTGTCGCTCGACGCCGCCAGCGTGTTGTACCAGGCACCGAAATAGGTCATCGACTCCATGCCGAAGATCTCACCGCGCTTGGTGACGTCGCTCATGTAATTGTAGGACGGGAAATCACCGATCGCGCTGGTATTGCTCGTCGGCTGGCTGATATTGCGGTCGTCGAACGTGAACTGGTTGCGCCAGGTGGTCGTGTTGTCAAAGTCGTGCTCCCAGCGGCCGCCGACGATGGTGCGGCGATCCTCGCGGCCGAGCCCGGCCTGGATGGCGGTGGTAGGAGTCCTTGCGCCGTTAAAGCCGTTGTTGAGGAGGCTGACCGAGGCGCAGGCGGTAATGCCGGCGAACTCGCATCCCCGCTGGAACGGATTTTGATTGTACTGGTTCAGCGACAGCCGGGTCGACAGCCTGGTATCCAGAAAGTTGTTAATGAACTTGACCGTGAAGCGGTCGTCGGGCGTGAGGTGCAGCGTGCCGAGGAAATTCACGGTCTGGGTATTGAACCAGCTGTTCTGGATGAACCCATTGCCGCGCGCATCGCTGGCAAACAGCGAATATTCGAAGTTGCCGACCTGCTTGCCGGCCGCGATGTAATTATTGAGATAGCCAAAGCTACCGCCTTCGACGCCGTATTCAAAACCGTCGATGGTGCGGCCCGGACGGGTGCGGAAATTGAGCGCGCCGCCGGTCGCATAGTTGCCAAAGAGCGCCGATGAAGGTCCGCGGATGACATCGATCGCGCCATAGGCCTTGGGATCGATCAGATCGCTGCGGGAAAGGCCGTCCGGCTGGGTGACCGGAAAGCCGTCGTCGAAGATCACGAGGTTGCGAATCGCAAACCCGTTGCGGGCGTTGGAGCCGCGAATCGAGATGCCCATGTCGCGCGGGCCATTGCCCTGCTTGATCGAGATGCCCGGGCTCTCGCGCAAGATGTCGGCGACCGAGAATGCTGGCCGATTTTCGAACCGGCTGCGATCAATGGTGGTTTCGGTCTGCCCGTTGGGCGCCGTATTGAGCAGTGCGCGCGCCACGCTGGGCGTAATGCCGGCGGTCAGCGACGCGGATGGCGCGGGGTTGGCCGAAGGCGGTCGCACTTGTGTGCGGGCGGAAGAACGAACGGCCGGCTTGCGGGCTGCGGGTCTGGCGGCGGTTCCGCGCGGCGCCTCGACGGTCACCGCCGGCAGCGACGTCTGGGCCTTGGCGACCGGTGGCACGAGGAAAAGCGCGCTGCCGAGCACAAGCAGGCTCGCGCCACCAAGGGCGTGGTAACGATACATAACATAAATCCTGACGCCAGCTCTCAGGCCGGCTTGAATGACTGCACCAACCGGCACGGCCATCGCCGCCCCGGTCATGGGATGTTCGGAGTCGTCAGGAAATGGCGGGGGGAGCGCGGGCCTGCGCGTGGGAGCCGGCGCGCGCGTTGGTCAGCCGGAAGGTGAAATCGAACCAGGCCACCTGTTCGGCAACCCGCTCGATATCGACTGCCGCAATCTGAGGCACGTCGACGGGCGCACCGCTCTGCAGCACGCTGCAGATCGAACAACATCCGTCATGGGCGCGGTGACCGGGCTGGTCGGTCTGGCCTGCGCCGGGCGCGCCGCCGCCGTGGCAGATCACCGCCCCGGCAAGCGGGTCGGAGGCCGCGATGGTCGCCGCCCAGCATGCACCGATCGGCGCAAAAATCTGCACCGCCAGAGCAATCAGAACGATTGGCAAGAAATTCTTCAGCCGGCGCATCGCCATCCCATCCGCCCAGAACCTAATCACCTACATAGTCCTAAGTCGAGATCAAGGTTCCCGGAACTATGTTGCCGGTTTAGGGAGGAAACCCGGCGAAAAGCGATGCCTTTTGCAGCAATTGAGAGGCGCCTTACCTCGTTACCAAGCCTCGGGTGCGATGCAACAAAACACACAACCACTGGTGGTAAATTCCCAAACATTTCGCAGACTGCTGGAATTTTGAACAAAGGTTGCTGAAAATGGTGACAAGAGGAAAAAGATGGTCTACCAATTCAAGCTCAGGCTGGCCGAGAGGTTTAGCTTGGTGGTCCAAGTCTCGGGAGGAGCCCTGACGCGCACAAGCAGCGTCGCCTCGATAATCAAGATCAAATCACATTTTCGGGGAAATTAAGGGTCGACACAATGTTTAGAGCAGGGCTTAACGCCCTGCTCTTTTTTTTCGAGCGCATCCCTCTTCGAAGCCATCCTGTTCAAGGCGATCGCAAGTCGCGATGATGTCATCATCAAATCCAATCGAGCGTAGTTTCGAACTGGCAGCCGGGCGCTGCGAGGATTTGACGCCACTGGTTTATCGGCGGCTGTTCGAGGCACATCCCGAAGCGCAAAAACTGTTTCGCAGCGAGGGCAGCGAATCCGTCAAGGGCTCGATGCTCGCGATGACGATCGATGCCATCCTCGATTTCGCGGGAGAGCGCACCGGTCGCTTCCGCATGATCGCAGCCGAGGTTTCCTCGCACGACGCCTACGGCACGCCGCGAGAATTGTTCATCGCGTTCTTCGGCATCATTGCGCAGACGCTGCGGGAGGTCGTCGGCGCGGATTGGTCGGACGAGATCGACACGGCGTGGCGAAAGCTGCTCGACGACATCGAAGGTTTCGCTGCAGCGCAGTGAAATAAGAAAAACTTCTGGAGCTCATTGAGACTGGCGATCAAGTCGTCCGGTGGCGGAACTGCGCCTGATGTGAAACACTGCGGCGAGCCGCGGTGCGGGCAATCGACACCGTCGGTAATAACAAACGAGGGAGCGAGCGATGTCCGGGACTGACAAATTCTCTACGACCAGGCGTAATCTTCTTCAAACCGGCGCGGCTGCGGGCGCAGCCACCGCTCTGTTCGGCGGACTGGGAATCAACCCGGGGATGGCGGCGGTGGCGCGTTCCGAAAAGCCGCTGAAGGCAGCGTTCTCCAACGCCGGCCTTCAGGCTACCTGGTGCGCGCAAGGCAAGCAGGCGGCGGAATGGTGGGGCAAGCTGTTCAACGTCGAGGTGACCTGGTTCGACGGCCAGCTCGACGCGGTCAAGCAGCGCGCCGCGATCGACAACATGGCCTCGCAAAAATGGGATTTCGTCGCCATCCAGGCGTTCGGCATCGGCACGCTGACCCAGCCGGTGAACAAGATGATCGACGCCGGAATTCCCGTGATCGACATGGACACGCTGATCGCCCCGCTCGACCAGATCAAGGTCCACTCGTTCCTGGCACCTGACAACGAGTTCATGGGCGCCTCGGTCACGCAGGCGCTCTGCAACGCCATCGGCGGCAAGGGCAAGATCATCATGACGCAGGGCGCACTCGGCCATACCGGCGCGCAAGGCCGCGCCAAGGGTTTTGAATCCGTCGTCAAACAGTTCCCGAACATCGAGGTGCTCGACACCCAGCCGGCAGACTGGGACGTCTCCAAGGCAGCCCGGCTATGGGAGACCTATCTGACGAAATATCCGCAGATCGACGCGGCGTTCTTCCACAATGACGACATGGCGCTCGCCGCCGCCAACATCATGAAGGCGCGCAACCGCACCAACATCCTGATCGGTGGCGTCGACGCCATGCCGCCGGCGATCCAGGCGGTGAGCGAAGGCCGCATGTTCGCAACCGTCCGCAACCCCTCCTGCCGCATCCATGGCGGCGCCATCGTCGCCGGTGTCGCCGCGGTGACCGCGGGCGAGAAGAGCGGCCAGGGCATTCCGAAGCACGTCATCACGGATGGCCCGGTGGTCACCAAGGCCAACGCCGCCGGCATGCAATGGATGGAGGATCACTTCCTGATCTGATCCCCCATGCCCTCGGGACATCAGCCCATCCTCGAACTGCGCGACATCACAAAGGCCTTCGGCGGCGTCGAGGCGCTTCGCGGTGTCGATTTCGCGCTGTCGCCCGGCGAGATCCATGGTCTCGTCGGCGAGAACGGCGCCGGCAAGAGCACGCTGATGAAGATCATCGCCGGCGTGCATGCGGATTTTTCCGGCCGATTCGTGCTCGACGGCCGGGAAACCCGCTTCCGTTCGGTACGCGACGCCCATGCGGCGGGCATCGCGATGGTGCATCAGGAACTCAGTGTCGCGCCTGATCTCACGGTGGCCGAGAACGTGTTTCTCGGCAACCAGCCGACCAACCGGCTCGGCCTCGTGCAATGGCGTCGCATGGCGCGCGAGGCCGGCGAGCAATTAAAGCGGTTCGGTATCGACGTCGATCCGATGTCGCGGCTCGGCGACCTGCCGATCGGCCTGCAGCAACTGATCGAGATCGCCCGCGTGCTGTCCTCGGGCGCCCGCATCATCATTCTCGACGAGCCGACTTCGGCGCTGTCGCCGCCGGAAGTGGAGCGGCTGTTCGCGACGCTGAAACGGCTGCGCGACGAAGGTACCAGCATCGTCTTCATCTCGCATTTCATCGAGGACATCCTGCGCGTTTCCGACGTCGTGACCGTGTTTCGGAACGGCAGGAAGGTTGCGGAGACCCTGGCGTCCGAGACCAGCAAGCCGGCGCTGATCGAGGCGATGATCGGCAAGGGCCGCGAGGCGCTGGAAGAGACCTACAGCCACGACATCATGCTGCCGCCGCCGGCCGATGCGCCGGTGGTACTCAACGCGAGCGGGCTGTCACTCGCCCGCAGCCTGCGCGACGTTTCGTTCGACGTCCGCGCCGGCGAGGTGCTCGGCATCTACGGGTTTATGGGCTGCGGACAGCTCGAACTGGCCAGAATCCTGTTCGGCAAGCTGAGGCCCGACCAGGGCGCGCTCGCCATCGCCGGCGAACAGAAAACCTTCCGCAGCACGGCCGGCGCCCGCCGCGCCGGAATAGCTTTCGTGCCCGAGAGCCGCCGCGACATGCTGTTCCTGCAGGAGCCGGTCTACAAGAACGTCTCGATCAGCATCCTCGACCGTATTTCTTCCCTGCTGCTGAAGCCGTCGCGCGAACGCGTGATTGCGGCCCGGCAGGTCGAGCAGTTGCGGATCAGGCCCGCGGCGGTCGATCTCGACCTCGGCATGCTGTCCGGCGGCAACCAGCAGAAGGTGGCGCTGGCGAGATGGCTGAGCTATCCGCCGCGGCTATTGGTGCTGTGCGAGCCAACCCGCGGCATGGATGTCGGCGCCAAGAACGACGTCATCCACATCGTCAGGGATTTGCGCGCGAAAGGCCTCGCCATCATCGTGCTTTCCACCGAGCCCGAGACGGTGCTGTCGCTCGCCGACCGTGTCCTCGTGCTCAAGCGCGGTGCGGTGGTGCGTGAATTCGCCAACGAACAGATCAGCAAGGACCGCCTGCTCGAAGCGGCGTGAGGAGACCGGCATGACTTCAGGTGAAAGCGTGGCAGTCACGGTGGACGGGAAAAAGCCCCGCGGGCTCGGTGTGGTGCTGCGCTCCCAGATGCGCAACATCGCGCCTTTCCTGACGCTGATCTGCCTGTTTTCCTTCTTCGCGGTCGCCAGCCCTTCTTTCGCGACGCTCGACAATTTCGGCAACATCCTCACGCAGATCTCGGTCACCGGCATCATCGCCGTCGGCCTCACCTTCGTGATCCTGTGCGCCGAGATCGATCTGTCGATCGCCGCCATCGCCAACGTCACCGGCATCGCGGTCGCCTATTTCACGCTGCAGGACTCCTACGTCAACATCGCCAATGTCCCGATGCCGGGCTGGGCCGCGATCCTGCTGGCGCTGGCGCTGTGCGCCCTGCTCGGCCTCGTCAACGCGTTCGGGCTCACGGTGATCGGCATCCCCTCCTTCATCATGACGCTGGCGATGATGCAGATCGCGGCCGGCATCTCGGCGCTGTTGGTGCGCGGCCAGATCGCCTACAAGGTGCCCCCACTCGTCACGACGCTCGGATCGACCTCGATCGGCGGCATTCCCTGGATCGTGATCGTGGCAGCGCTGATGCTGCTCGGCGGCCACCTCGTGCTGACCTACACCCGGTTCGGCCGCTACGTCTACATGGTCGGCGGCAACCGCGAGGCGGCGGAATATTCCGGACTGAACGTCAAGCTCATCCTCGGCAGCGTCATGGTGATCTCGGCGGTCTGCGCCGGCATCGGCGGCATGCTCGGCGTGGCGCATTTCGGCAGCGCGCAGCAGAACGAGTTCGACACGTATCTTTTGGACTCCATCGCAGCCGTCGTGGTCGGCGGCACCAGCCTGTTTGGCGGCCGCGGCGGCATCGGCAACACCATCGTCGGCCTGTTCGTGCTCGGCGTCCTCAACAACGGCCTCGACCACGTCAACATCGACAGTTTTTTGAAGATATTGATCCGGGGGCTGATCCTGCTGGCGGCGCTAATCATCAATGTTTATGCGCAGCGGCTGCGGGAACGGGCGGTGGAGTAGTCGCTGCGTAGGCGGCACGGCGAGCTATTCTCCCTCGCCCCGCTCTTGCGGGGAGAGGGTTGGGGTGAGGGGCTCTATCGACCCGACGAGAATCATCGAGAGACCTGTACCTCCTCACCCGAATTGCACTACGTGCAATTCGACCTCTCCCCGCAAGCGGGGCGAGGTTGGACACCGGCGCCAGCCACGCCCTACTCAGCAAACTCCGGCTGCCAGTCGCGCACCATTCGGGCCGCCATCGTCACCGCGCCGACCGTGGTAAACGCCGCCGTCTCCACCATCATCGCCCGCGCCAGCCGCAGGCTGCGCGCCTCGCACACGGCCCGCAGCCTCGTATCCTCGATCAGTTCGAAATCGGCATTGTGCGCCAGCCCCAGAATGCGGCGGATGATCTTGGCCGCCGCAAATCCTAAGGTGTCGGCGAACAGCCGCGCCATATAGGCCTGCCGTTCGGCCTCCAGCCGGGCCGCGCCGGCGGCCCCCGGAAACAGCGTCACCGGATAGGCGTCGCCGTGACTTTCCGTGCGCCACAATTCGAGGAATTCGTTGGAAAATTCCGTCCAGACGTTTTCGATCGTCTCCAGCATCCAGACCTCGAACACCCGCCGTCCGCCCGGCGACGTCTCATGGCCGACGGAAGCCAGATAGGCCATCAGCAGGTTGGCGATGACGGCGCCGATGTCAAAACCCATCGGGCCGTAGAACGCGAATTCGGGATCGATCACCACCGTCGAATCTTCCGTCACCATGATCGAGCCGGTGTGGAGGTCGCCGTGGATCAGCGCTTCCGGCGCGTTCAGGAATTTCAGCTTGAGGCGCGAAACCGCGGCATGCAGTTCGAGGTCCTCGCGGAACTCGGCGGCGGTGGCGTCGAGCCACGGCTCGGTCCAGCGGTTCTGCTCGGCCACCCGGTAGGGATCGGTGAAGATCAGGTCCTCGGTGATCTTGCACAGCGCGTGGTTGCCGGCGAACGCCGCGATCCCCTCCTTCTTCTGGGCCGCAGGAAGCGCGAGGTCGGACGAGAAAAACAGCGTGCGGGCCATGAAGGTGGCAATGCCGCCGACGAAATTCGGATAGAGCGCGCCGGCAATCAATCCCTTGCGCATGATGACATGCGGCTCGATCAATTCCATCACGACGAGGGCGAGCCCCTTGTTGTGGTGCAGCACGGCCGGCACCAGGCCGGGCACCAGCCGCGCCTGATGCGTCAGCGCTAGATATTCGTAATGTGAGCGCGACAGCGGCAACGGCCAGCTTTCGCCGACCAGACGCACGTAAGGCAGCGCCTGCTTCACGGCGACGCCGCCCGCCGCCCCCTTGACGATGAAGACGAGGTTGAGATTGCCGTCACCGACCTCGATGATCGTCCAGGCCGCGGCAGCGCCGCCTAGCCGAGCCGCGATCGCCGGGAGCCCCGCGAGATAATCGCGCAGGTCAGACTCTTGAAGAATCCGATATTCGTCCTGCCTGGGGTCAGCTACGGATTGCTGCTCGAAACTCACGCAGTCTGCCCCCAATGCCTTCCCGCTAAGGGAAACCGATACCGGCCTCTTCTTGACTGGATCATAATCGGAAAATGCCGTCAGCGGCCAGCGCCACTGTCCGCATCCGGCCTCCCGGCTCACACCAGCTGCGCCAGCCAAATGGTGTGGCCGCCGCAGTCGGGGTCCTCGACGACATGCGACACCATGCGAAACCCGTTCCGATCGAGCAACGACCGATATTCGGCCGCATCGAGACTCGCGTGATACAGCAGCTCGCCCGCAAAACTTCCGATCGCCTCGCCATGTGCCGGACCGCTGGTGAACATCAGCGCGGCATTCGGCGCCGCATGCGCGGCGAACACATCAAACATGGCCCGCTGGTCGTCCGGGCAGAGGTGGAAGAAACTGTCCCAGGCCAGCATGCCGGAAAACTTTTGCCGCAAGGCGAGCGTCCGCATGTCGGCGACGAGCCATTGCTGCGCCGGGAACCGCCTGCGGCAGGCATCGATCATCGCTGAAGATGAATCGACGCCGACGACGGGATGACCGGCCGCGATCAGATTGGCAGCCAGCTGTTCCGCCGATCCGCATCCGATATCGAGCACCGGTGCCGCGGGCGGCAACAGCGCGCGAAACCGGTCGAGCCAGGGCTTCTCAAAAAACCTGGTTCGCGCGCGGCTCTCGATCCAGTCCGATGCCTTGCGCTGGTACAGGGCGACGACCGCCGCGGCATCTTCGGACGCCATTTCAAGACCTCCTGCCCGACGCATCGCTTGAGCCTTATGTTCAAGCTGTTGTTTCGTTTCCTGCGCCAAAACAAGGTCAGCAAAACGTTAACCGATCCAGCGGGATTTATCGGAATCGCGACACTACTCCGGTAATGGTCTCCGGGCTATCGTCGCCGGACGGACCAATGGAACGAACCTTGGCCAAAGGCTTATATCGGATCAGGAACATCCGATGACGATTGACGACCCAGACGCGATTGCATTGCGACCCACCGCCATCGGCGGAGTCCGCCAGGAGAATAACTTTGAGGTCGTCTGGCGCGGCTTCTCGGTCGGGCGGATCATGAAGCAGGCGGATGGTCCGCACTGGTGGTGGGCCTGCACAGTCTATGGACTGCCCGCGACCGCCAATGACCGCGGGCAGGCCATCAACTACAAGGACTGTCAGGTCCGCTTCCGGCTCGCCTGGACCAGGATCAGGCCGACGCTGACCGAGGAGACCATCCAGGCCGCCATGCAGCACGCCCAGGCGTTGCTCGAGCAAGAGGCGGCAAAGGGCGCCGCGCCCAAGGTGCCCGCGCCGCTTCAGGTGCTCGAGAACCATCGCGCCGCGCCCCGGCATCGGGTGCTGAAGGCAGGATCCATCGAGTTCAATGGCGGCGTAGTCGACTGCACCGTCCGCAATGTATCGGATACCGGCGCAGCCCTCGAAGTCGCCAGTCCGACGGGAGTCCCGGAAAGCTTCTGGTTGGTGCTCCAGGGAGATCACACGCGTCGATACTGCCGGGTGGCCTGGCGTACGAACAAGCGCGTCGGCGTCGCGTTCGACTGACGCACTGCAAGATCAGAACGGCAGCCCCATCAGCCGCGACAGCCGCTCGATGTTAAGAAGACCCTGCTGATAAGCCCACATCCCGATGCCGAACGCGACGGCTGAAATGATCGTGGTCCAGAGCAGCTTCCTGCCCATCCGTGCCAGTACCGGCGCGCCGGGATCGGTGCCGGGCGCGCCCTCGCCGTCCTCGTGCTGGCTGCGGACGCCGAACGGCAGCGTCAGGAACAGCACGATCCACCAAACCACGAAGTAGATCGCCAGTGCAGTCGAGATACTGTAGGCCATCTGGCTCAGGCCTG